>JAAYHH010000029.1 GCA_012735435.1 Bacillota bacterium
CCAAAGGCACTGGTGCACGTGGCTGGGAAGCCCATTCTGGGACACATCCTAGACAGCCTGCAGCCCGCCGGGATAGATGAAGTGGTATTGGTTGTCGGGTACTTGGGAGAAAAGATCGTCGACTATGTCAAGGGTACATACGATCTCAAGGTGCATGTTGTGGAGCAGGAAGAACGATTGGGTCTAGGACATGCAATTTGGCTGACTAAGGATTACGTAGAGTCCGGTGAGCCCATCCTAATCGTCTTGGGAGACACTATATTTGAAGCAGATCTGGGTTCGGTCCTTGAGCGGGGAGTCAGCTCCATCGGCGTCAGAGAAGTAGATAATCCCAGCAGCTTCGGTGTGGTGCAGCTGGAGGGCGACCGCATCGTTCAGCTCATTGAAAAGCCGGAAAACCCTCCGACCAATCTAGCTGTGGTAGGCGTCTATTACATAACCAACAGTCAACTGCTTTACCATAGCTTGTCGGAGATCATCCAAGGGGATATCCGCAAGGGAGGGGAATTCCAGCTAACCGATGGCCTGCAGCGCATGATCGAGGCCGGAGAGGTAATGGAAGTTTTTGGCGTTGAAAATTGGCTGGACTGCGGTAATCCCGAAACACTTCTTGCCACCAACCGCTACTTATTGGCCAGCAATGGTTATACTCCCTTTTCCAACCGCTCAGACGTGATCATTATACCTCCGGTATACATTGATCCTTCTGCGACTTTGGAAAACTGCTTGATCGGCCCCTATGTATCTATCGCCAGCGGTGCGCAGGTTACCAATGCCTTGATCAGGGATAGTATAATCAATGAAGGTGCCCATGTGGCTGATATCTTGCTGGAACACTCCCTGGTGGGAGACAAGGCTGTAGTCCAGGGGCGGTTCAGCCGTCTGAACATCGGTGACTCTTCGCAGATTATCACAGCTGAGATCTGATGCCCGAAAATGCCTAGCTGATGGGTTTCTTGACAGGTAATAGGCCAGGCATTACAATGGGATAGAAGTGAAAGGGGAAGGACTCTATGCTGGATATTTTGGCTATACAGAACCGTCTGCCCCACAGATATCCGTTTCTGATGGTCGATCGGGTTGTGGAGCTGGTACCGGGCAAACGGGCTGTAGCAATCAAGAATGTTACTGTCAATGAACCCCATTTCACCGGCCATTACCCGGGAAGACCCATCATGCCCGGTGTTTTGATCCTGGAGGCCCTTGCCCAGGTAGGCGGGCTGGTGGTGATGGAGCCGGAAGACGGGACGACGAAAAAGGTTCCGCTTCTAGCAGGAGTCGATAAGGCCCGTTTCCGCCGGCCAGTGGTGCCCGGCGACCAGCTGCGTTTGGAAGTGGAAATGCTTCAGCTGCGTCGATCAACTGGAAAATGTCACGGTGTAGCTTATGTCGGTGATGAGAAAGCAGCCGAAGCTGAGTTTATTTTTATGATTGCTGCCCTGGAAGAATAGTTCCGGGTTTACGAGCTTGCGGGCTCGGATGAGGTTTATAGGGATAGGAGTACCGGCAGCTGGTACTCCAGAGGGGGAGACGTAGTGAATCAGACAGAAACATCGAAGGATGGTAAAGTAGTTCATATTCGCAGGAATATTCATCCGACCGCGATTGTACATCCCGACGCGATAATCGGTAAGGATGTAGAGATAGGGCCTTACAGCATCATCGGCCCCGAGGTAGAGATCGGAGACGGCACAAAAATAGGCCCCAGGGTTATTATAGAAGGATGGACGGTTATCGGAAAGAATAACAAGATATATGCCGGTGCCGTAGTAGGCAACGAACCCCAGGACCTGAAATTCAAAGGGGAAAGAACTTACCTCTTTATTGGAGACAATAACATCATTCGGGAATATGCTACCATCAGCAGAGGTACTGAAGGCGGCGGCGGAGAAACCCGCATCGGCAATAATAACTTGATCATGTCTTATGTCCATGTGGGCCATGACTGCCAGTTGGGCAGCAATGTAATTATCTCCCATGGTAGCGGAATTGGTGGGCATGTGACCATCGAGGACCGGGTGGTAATCGGAGGTCTTGTAGGAGTTCACCAGTTCACCAAGATCGGCCGCATGGCCATGGTGGGCGCCCATACCATGGTAACTAAAGATGTTCCCCCTTATATCATCGTTGATGGGAATCCTGCTAAGCCATATGGTATCAATATTGTCGGTTTACGCCGCAACGGTCTCAGTCCCGAACTGCGGATGGAAATCAAGCGAGCCTACAAGATTTTATACCGATCCAATCTCAATGTTGCACAGGCTATCGAACAGATGGAACAGGAGCTTGCGGGCTATGAAGAGATCGATCACCTATTGAGATTCTTACGCAGTGCCGACAGGGGGATCTGTAGGTAGGGATACCATGTCGCGAAAAAGTATTGTCCTCAGATCCCGGGGCTTTGTAGAGACCTATAGTGCTGTGCAAGAAGGTCCCATTTACCGCTTGCGCAACGTACTTCCTGTGCCTATAGTTTTATTGATCGCGCTTTGGTCACAACCCGCGGCAGAATCCCTTTGGCGAGGCGGTATCTGCCTTTTCCTGGGTGAACTGATCCGCTGGTGGAGTGCCGGGCATAGGCCCGGACTAGAAAGCTTGCTCAAGCAGGGCCGGAACATCACCAAGGGGCCATATGGTTTGGTCCGCAGGCCCGATGCTTGGGGTACTTTGCTGGTAGGTCTTGGTATTGCCCTAATGTCCGAATGGTGGCCGGCTTACCTGATGCTGGCTGGTCTAAGCATAGCCAGACTGCGTTTTGTACACCCTGTAGAAGAAGCCAAGCTGCGGCAGGAGTATGGAGAAGCCTATGACGCTTACTGTCAGGCTGTTCCTGAATACTTTCCCAGTGCCCCGCACTTTCTGCGGTGGTATCGAGAAACCCGCCGGAGACCCAGAGAGGTTGAGGAACGCTTCGGCACCAGGGAAGCCCTGCTGGCTGAAGGCTCGATGTTAATGGTCTTGGTGGGGGTCGTGGCCGCCATGATTGTTCAGTGGCTGTTTTAGCTCAACTATCCCGCTGCCTGTTAATCTGAGAGCGGGATTTTCTTTTCTAAAATTAGCTTTGAAGATAACCGCAGGGGAGGCAGGAGGTATGCCGACCGTAGCGATTTTGGCCGGTAAAGGAAATTTGCCGTTTGTTGCCGCCCAAGGGGCCCTGGCCAGGGGTTACAGGGTGATAGTAGTAGGGCTCTTGGGCGAAGTAGATCCGGAGCTGGCCCAGCTGGTCCATGCCAGTTATCCAGTGCCGCTGGGTCAATGGCAGTCGATTATTGACATCCTCAAGATGGAAAAGGTAGAAAATGTGTACTTGGTGGGCGGGGTTTCCAAGGGGCTCTTGTTTGGCAAACTCCAATTGGATGGGCGAATTCAGCGGCTCTTGGCAGGCCTCAGGGAGAAAAACGACAATGCGGTGATTGAGGCCTTCGTAAACGATTTGGCCAAGGAAGGATTAATAGTGAGGCCGCAAACGGAACTGATGGAGGATATTATGCCGGGGCCCGGAGTCTTGACCAGCAAGCAGCCCAGCAGCCGGGATTGGGCCGATATACGCTGCGGATGGCGGATCGCCAAGGCCGTAGCAGGGCTTGATATCGGTCAGACAGTGGTGGTCAAGGATGGAGCGGTCCTGGCGGTAGAGGCCATTGATGGAACCGATGCCACCATCTCCCGAGGAGGGCGCCTTGCCCAGGGCGGAGGAGTAGTGGTAAAGGTAGCCAAACCGCTCCAGGATATGCGGTTTGATGTTCCCACCATAGGCCAAAGTACCTTGGAGACGGCAATCGAAGCCGGTATCCAGGCAATCGCCTTGGAGGCCGGGAAAACAATAGTAATGGATAAAGGTGCTTTGATTCGCCGGGCCGATGCGGCGGGAGTTGCCATTGCCTTGGTAGACGAAGAAAACATGGGTTCGGCAGGTATGTAATCCCAAGCAGCCCAGGAGAGGAAGTGATAGGTGATGCAGAGGCTCAAGATAATGCTAGTGGCAGGTGAAGCCTCCGGCGATCTGCACGGTTCCTACCTTGCAAGAGAGATTCTGCGACAGCAGCCTGACACACGCCTCTTCGGTATGGGCGGCACCTTGATGAAGGAAGCAGGGGTTAGACTTCTCTTTAATCCCACATCCATCAGTACCATTGGTTTCTTGGAGGCACTGCGGAGCGTCCAGGTCCTGCGGCGGGTGTTGCTTAAGCTTGGAGAGATAGTTGACCGCCAGCAGCCGGATGCTGCGGTGCTTATTGACTTTCCTGGATTCAATATGCGCTTTGCGGAAATCCTTAAACGGAAGGGAATCCCTTGTGTCTATTATTTCAGCCCTTCTGCGTGGGCATGGGGCCGGGGAAGGGCAGAGAAGGTAGCGGAAACCGTCACCAAGGTCGCAGCTGTCTTCCCCTTCGAGTACGATGTCTACAAAGAAGCCGGAGCGGATGTTGAGTTTGTCGGTCATCCGCTGCTGGATATAGTTCCGGAGCGGATTCCAAGGGATGAGGCCCGATCCATGCTGGGGCTGCCCCAGGAGGTACCCCTGATCGCCCTCTTGCCGGGAAGCCGCCGTCAGGAGATCAAGGGACTCGTTCCCATTATGCTCAAGGCAGTGGAGCTCCTGCGCCGGAGAATTCCTGACATTGAGCCTGTGATGGCGGCGGCCCAGACAATACCTGTGGAGGAGTACAGGAAGTTAGCAGGGGACAAATACGGCGGCCTCCATGTGATCCAGGGACAGACATATGAAATATTAAGTGCCGTTGACTTGGCTGTAGTTGCCTGCGGTACCGCCACTTTGGAAACTGCTCTCCTGGGTGTTCCCCAGGTAGCAGTATACCGCATCTCCTCATCGACCTACTATGTAGCCAAGATGCTGGTGCGTACACCCTACATAGCACTGCCAAACATAGTGGCAGGGCGGGAAATAGTTCCAGAACTTATCCAAAATGACAGCACCCCTGAGAACATCGCGGCTCACTTGGAAAGAATCTGGCAGGAGGATGAGCGGCGGCGGATTGAGGCCGATTATGCAGAGATAAGAAAGAGGCTGGGAGAAGGCGGTGCCGTTTCCAAAGCAGCGGGAATAGTCTTAGATATAGCCAAACAGGGGCGGGGAGCCCATGAGGGTTAGTCCGGGAAGAGACTGGGCATTCCAGAAGGGACGGTATTTCCAGAACAAGGCAGCTAGAACAAGGAGAAGGGGCAAAACTGGGATCAATGGATAACAACGTAGACATAATCATTACTGCCAACAGCCCCGGCGAGGTGGCCACTTGGCTTACACCGGCAGTGAAGGCTATAGCCGAAAGGATGCCTGCTGCCGAGATTACTGTCTTTACTCCTCCCTGTACCTTCTCTTCGGGACGGGAGGCTGCAGTTGCCGCTGCCCTGCCGGAGGTGAAGCGGATCTTTGATGCCCGGCAGACCATCTCCTTTGCCCTTTTCGGAAGGCAGCTTCCGGATTTCCAGCCCAAGGGGCGGGGTGTCGTTCTCTTTCTGGGAGGAGATTTGTTTTATGCTGTTCTCTTGGCCCGCCGCCTGGGATATCCCGCCTATGCGTATACCGACGGCAGAGCACAGTGGGTCGGCAGCTTTTCCGGCTTTCTGCTTCCCCATGAGCAGGCTAGACAAAAGGCCCTTCGGGCAGGGGCTCCGCCGGACAAGCTGTTTGTTGTGGGGGATTTGATGCTGGATGCCGTTGAAAGCCACTGGGAAGCCAAAGGCTTTTCCCAGGCCTTGGGACTTGACCGGGATAGGACTGTAATTGCCCTCTTTCCCGGCAGCCGTCCCCACGAGTTTCGACACATGCTGCCTATGTTTTTGCGGAGTGCTGAGATTATCAGCCGGGATCTGCGGACGGTTCAGTTTGTGCTTAGTATTTCTCCCTTTATAACTGAGGATATCTTAAGAGACGTGTTGTCGGATCCCAATCCTTTGCTGGAAGGTTCCGGCGGAGAGATTATCGAACAAAGCTCTATACCGCAGGACTTAGGCCTTCAGGACTCCGGTGTCCAGGCTGCAGGCGGAGCATCCCATAGGTTTCCAAGATCTTCCCCAGGACATATTTGGCACCTTAGAACCTGGGGGGGCTTACACCTCACGGCGGTACAGGGCTGGCAGCATGATCTTATGGGATTAGCTGTCTTGGCGGTAACTATACCGGGAAGCAACACAGCGGAGATGGCTGCTGTTGGCCTACCCATGGTGGTAGTTACGCCTTTGAACAAGCCGGAGCTGATTCCCCTGGAAGGGATCCCGGGGCTGATCGGGGGCATTCCCTTGGTTGGAGGTTATCTAAAGCGGAAGGCGGTATTGGCAGCTGCTAAGCGGATCAAGTTTACAGCACTGCCCAACATGAAGGCCCAGGAGGAGATCGTACCGGAGCTTATGGGAATCCTCCGCCCTGAGGATGTGGCCATTGCGGTAGGCAACCTTATCCGGAGTCCAGAGAAACTGAGGGCTATTTCCACCCGGCTGAAGCAGGTGATGGGCACCCGCGGCGCTGCCCGCAAGATTGCAGAAACCCTTGCTGCTGCCCTCAAGGTTTAGAAGCACGGCAATGGAAAAGAAGGGAAAGCAGATGGGCGAATATGCCTACAAAGCAAGAAACACCACCACTAGGCGGTTGCTTAGCTACGTAAGACCACACTGGCTCCAAATGAGTGCTGGTCTTATTAGTGTTCTCATCTTGGCGGCCGTGCAAGTGGCCCTGCCTTTGGTCCTGGGACGGGGGTTGTTTGACCATCTATTGATCCAGACCGAATCCCTGGAGAGTTCGCTGCAGTATTTGAACTATTTCATTCTCCTGGTTTTGCTGATCTTTGTCCTCAAGGGTCTTTTCACATATACAGCGATTTACTGCATGGCCTTTGTTTCCCAGCGGGTGGTGGTGGAGCTTAGAAACGAAATCGTCGAACAGCTCCATCGATTGACCCTGGCATTTCATCAGGAAAGAAAGACCGGTGAGGCCGTGAGCCGGGTTACCAGTGATGTGAGTTTGATTCAAAACAGCTTGGCCAACAGCCTGCCGGATCTTTGGAAGGACAGCCTGATCCTTCTGGGCATCATCGCTGCCTTATTCACTCTCCATTGGAAACTGGCCCTGGTGACTTTAATTACCTTTCCCTTGCTGATGCTGGCTGCCAATCGCTACGGCAGCCGGCTGCGGAGCTTGAGCAGGACTGTACAGGAACGGGTAGCTAACCTGAGTGCAATTTTGCAGGAATCCTTGATTGGAATTCGGATAATCCAGGCCTTTACCATGGAGGACCATGAGCAGGAGCGGTTTGCCCAGGAGAATGAGCGGAGCTTTGCCGCGGGCATGAAGTCTGCTAATCTTATGGCAGCGGTGAGGCCGGCTACAGAGCTGCTGCTGGTCGGCGGCATGCTGGTGGTGGTCTGGTACGGCAGCCGGGAAGTGGTGGCTGGGCGCCTCACCCCTGGAGAACTGGTGGGATTCTTGGGGTATATCGGCATGATCTCACAGCCTGTTAATTCACTCACCAGGGCCTTCGGTACTTGGCAGCAGGCCTTAGGCGCCGCCGATCGGATCTTCGACCTGCTGGATGTAGATGCGGCTGTAAAGGAGCCGGCAAAGCCAAGGCGCCTTGGAAAGGTCGAGGGAAGAGTGACCTTTGAGAATGTCAGCTTTGCCTATGTTCCAGGGCAGCCGGTGCTTCAGGATATTAATCTGGAAGTTGAGCCCGGGGAAATAGTGGCATTAGTCGGCCCCAGCGGTGCCGGCAAAACCAGTCTGGTGAACCTTTTGCCCAGGTTTTATGATCCCACTGCGGGGCGTGTCAGGCTGGACGGTATTGACCTGCGGGAGCTTTCCCTGCGGGAGCTTAGGCAGCAAATCGGCTTGGTACCCCAGGAGACTATTCTATTTGGAGTATCGGTGCGGGAGAACATCCTTTTCGGACGGCCCGATGCCACTGAGCAGGAGATTATAGAAGCTGCCCGGATCGCCAATGCCCATGATTTTATCACGGCACTTCCCGAGGGCTATGATACCCTTGTAGGTGAACAGGGTGCGGCTCTCTCCGGGGGCCAGAGACAGCGGATAGCCATAGCCAGGGCAGTGCTGCGCTCACCCCGCCTTTTGATCCTGGATGAAGCAACCTCGGCTTTAGATACCGAATCGGAACTCTTGGTACAGGAAGCCCTGAGCCGACTGATGACAGGGCGGACCACCTTTGTAATCGCCCACCGGCTTTCTACCATCCGCAATGCCCACCGTATTTTAGTCTTGGATGAGGGCAGGATTGTGGAAAGCGGATCTCATACAGAGCTCATGGCCCAAGATGGGCTTTATCGGCGGTTGTATGAAGCCCAATTTCACAAAGAAGATCAGGGAATGTCGATAGCAGGCAGAAGTCTATTGAATTAGCATACTAGGGTGAGGGACACTTGGGGGAAATCTTGAAACAGGGCGCTGGTAACACCGGCCCCATTTTGTTGATCAGCAACGGACATGGAGAAGACCTCTTGGCAGGAGTACTGGCTCAGGCTCTTCACAGGCAGCGGCCTGATTTGGAGCTGTGGGCCTTTCCCGTCGTAGGAGAAGGCCATGCTCTCAGGCGCTTTCCGGTAAAGATAGTCGGCGTTCAAAAAGAGATGCCCTCTGGGGGATGGGTGCGCCAGAGCTGGAAGGCCGTGCGGGAAGATATCCAGGCAGGGTTTTTGCAGCTAACCTGGCAGCAGTGGCAGGCCCTCAAGGCCTTAGGCAGCCGGGTTTCCTACACCGTTCCCGTAGGGGATATCTATGCCCTTTTCCTGGCTTATCGATTTGTAAAACGGCCCATTATCTTTGTGCCTACGGCTAAGTCGGATTACATTCGAAGCCATTTGGCCATTGAAAGATATCTCATGAAAAAGTACTGCCAGCTGGTAATGCCCCGGGATGAACTTACTGCTAAAGGCCTTAGGCAGAGCGGGATTCCAGCAAAGTATGTAGGGAACCTAATGATGGATGCCATCTTCCCTTCCGGTGAGAAGCTGTACGGCGTTGATTCTGGAAAATGCGTCATAGGAATTCTGCCGGGGAGCCGGGGTGAAGCTTACCTTAACCTTCCCCTTTTGTCCCTGGCAATGGATGAGATTCTAAAAGAGCGGCCGGATGCCTACTTTGCAGTGGCCTTGGCAGGAAATTTGTCCTTAGATAAGGCAGCTGAAATTCTCATCCAGAGTGGGTGGAAAGCCGCTGCCGAGGGCGTGTCTGGTTCTGAGCGGGAGCGCTTCTTAAGGAAAAATGGAGCAGGCCTTCTTCTTGCCCAAGGCCGGTTTGGCGATATCCTAGAAGCCAGCAGCGTCTGCATTGGGCTGGCGGGGACAGCCAATGAGCAGGCGGTGGGTCTGGGCAAACCGGTTGTAGCCTTTCCGGGGCCCGGTTCCCAATTTACCAAGAAGTTCCTAGCTGCCCAAAAGCGCCTGCTGGGGGATTCCCTGGCAGCTGTAGAAGGACCCTTGGAGGCGGGACGAGCTGTCCTGGAGATATTGGCCGATGGGGATAGATACCGGCGCATGGCAGCCTGCGGCCGGGAACGGATGGGCGAGCCGGGAGGTGCTGACCGCATGGCAGCTGAGATCATCCGGCTTTGGGATCACCAGCTGGGGAAGTAATGAGGTGTTGGAATGGAACCAAGAGCCAGTGTCATCATACCGACATATAACCGGAGAGAAATTCTCCGCAAGGCCCTCTTGGCCTTGGCGAAAAGTACCGTGCCCTTTGATGAGTTTGAAGTAGTGGTGGTGGATGATGGTTCCACCGACGGGACTAAGGACATGATCGATTCCCTGGAACTGCCATATGACTTGATTTATGAAAGGCAGGAGCGAAAGGGACCTGCCAGCGCCCGCAATCTGGCAATTAACCTGGCCCGGGGAGAAATCATGATCTTTATCGACAGCGATATTTTGGTGGTGCCGGAGTTTATCGGTGCCCACCTTGCTGCCCATAATGAACCGCAAGTAGTTGCTGTTGGTCCCGTTGTCCATAC
>JAAYHH010000161.1 GCA_012735435.1 Bacillota bacterium
AGTATGGGAATCCCTGGGATACTGGAGCGCAGAGGAACTCTTGGATCTGTCTCAGATTGCCCGGGCGCTGGGCTATAGCGGCGGCATCGGCAGCCTCGATACGCCTGTAACTCCTAGAGGCTATCGGATTCTTACCAAGATCCCGAGACTGCCCATGCCTGTCGTGGAAAATCTCATTACTGCTTTCCAGAACCTTCCCAACATAATGGCCGCCAGTACCGATGAGCTTGATGATGTAGAAGGCATCGGTGAAGTGAGGGCTAAGGCTATCCAGGAAGGCTTGCGGCGGCTGCGGGAGCAGGCTCTCTTGGATCGGCATATTTAGGGACCAACGAAAATGTACGAAAGACAGCCTAATATGGCGATTTGCGTCAAAAACTGCAGAAAAGGCCAGGGATTGACAGTTTCTGGCGTTTGATGTTACAATAAAGTAGGGTTCGTATAGCCATATTGGCTATAGATTGGAGGTCCCTTTGGTGTTTAATATTGGTGATAAAGTTGTTTATCCTATGCACGGAGCTGGTGTCATCGAGGCTATTGAAGAGAGAGAAGTTTTGGGCAACAAGCAGAAGTACTATATCATGAAGCTTCCCATCGGTGAGATGCAGGTCATGGTCCCCATGGACAGCGCCGAGGAAGTCGGGTTGAGGGAGATCATTGACGAAGAGGGAGTAAAGAAGGTTATCGAAATTCTCAGGGGCGAGAAGACCAAGATGTCTTCCAACTGGAATAGACGATATAGAGCCAACATGGAGAAAATCCGTTCAGGCGACATCTTTGAAGTAGCTGAGGTAGTTCGGAACCTGGCAATCAGAGATGCGGAAAAGGGCCTGTCAACCGGTGAGAAAAAGATGCTGGATAGCGCTAAGCAGATTCTCATCAGCGAATTAGTGTTGGCTCAAGACGCGACAGAGGAAGAGATCGAGGAACTCATAGAGGAATGCCTTGGATAATGCGTCAGGTGTCACCTGGCGCGTTTTTGTCCCGGGCAATATGGATAATACATATATGCAGGTCTTGAAATTGTACTGGTAATGATTCAACCGGTTTTGGGACAGACTGTGTAAAGGAGGTGACAAATAATGTATAGGATAATCCTCAAGCTGGTGTTTATCCTCATGGGTGCTGGTATTCTGCGTCAGACAGCTGCCTATTTGCTGAATGAAGGGTTGTGGCTTAACCCGGCGGCTAATAGTGGTCGGGTTTTGTTGTCGGCATCGGTGATCGGTGCTGTCCTCGGTTTAATCATCGGCCCCCGGATTATTGACAGACTTGAGCAGGCGATGGCCCGACTCATTTCCAGGCTAAATCGGACTTCGCCCTATGATCTCATCGTTGGTGCCGTGGGGTTAGTCGTTGGATTGCTCATTGGAATTCTAGCTACTCTTCCTATCCCTGATCATGTACCTATCATTGGAGAATACGTTCCCTTGATTGTGACCTTATCTGTAGGGTATGTAGCAATGGCCGTGGCTCTGAAGAAAAAAGAGGAATTATTGAATTTGTTCAATCTGTTTCCCCGTTCGGTGGATAGGCAAACCGGGCGGGAACGGCGTTTTTTTGGGCAGAAGGTGCCCTGCAAGATCCTGGATACCAGTGTAATCATCGACGGCAGGATCTCGGATATCTGCCGCACTGGGTTTCTTGAAGGGACGTTGATTGTCCCTGGATTTATCTTGGAAGAACTGCAGCACATCGCAGACTCTTCCGATGTGCTGAAGCGCAACCGAGGAAGACGGGGATTAGACATTCTCAACAAGATGCAGAAAGAGCCAGGAGTCACCATCAAGATCGATTACAGGGACTTTGATGATGTCACTGAAGTCGATACCAAACTAATCCGTCTGGCTAAGCTGCTGGGCGCCAAGATCATAACCAATGACTACAATTTAAACAAAGTAGCAGAACTGCAGGGAATACCAGTACTTAACATCAATGAGCTTGCCAATGCTGTCAAACCCATAGTCTTGCCGGGAGAAGAAATGGTTGTCCATGTGATCAAAGACGGAAAAGAGCAGGGACAAGGTGTTGCTTATTTAGATGACGGCACTATGATCGTGGTAGACGGCGGCCGCAAGTATATCGGAGAAGACGTCGGAGTTATGGTAACCAGCGTCCTGCAGACAGCGGCCGGAAGAATGATTTTCGCTAAGCCCAAAGCCATGGAAAAGGCATTGTAACCCATCATAAGCTGGTCATAGTTAGCAGGAAAGGGTCTCGCTGGAGCAGATCAGCGGGGCCTTTTTAATTGGCGAAATGCGGAAAAGACCTTGGCGGCTGTCAACCAAGCTTTCAAGAAACGGGGGAGTGGAGGCAGAATGGGACAAATAATGGCTGTTGTACCGGCAGCAGGAAAGGGAGTGCGAATGGGCCTTAAGGGGCCAGGTAAGCAGTTTGCAGTTATAGGGGGTAAGCCGGTCCTTGCCCGCACCTTGACGGCCCTAGCCGATGCAGAGGCCGTTGATGGGATTGTTGTGGTGACAAGGGAAGATCAGATTCCCTTGGCCCAGCAGATGGTTCAAGACTACGCCATCGGTAAAGTGGTCGGGATAATACCGGGGGGCGATACCCGGCAGGAATCGGTGTGGGCCGGCCTAACGGAGGTTCCCTCTGATACAGAAATAGTTGTTGTACACGATGGAGCCAGGCCTTTAGTAGATTCAGCCACGATTGACAAAGTCATCGAGGCCGCCCGGGAACATGGAGCGGCGGGGGCCGCTGTACCGGTCAAAGATACCATCAAGGTAAGTGATGAGGCTGGGTTTGTCACATCTACACCGCCTCGGGAAAGGCTCTGGGCCATCCAGACTCCCCAGGCTTTCCGCTATGAACTCCTTAAGGAAGCACACTTGCAGGCTAAGGCCCAAGGCTTCGAGGGCACCGATGACTGCGTGCTGGTGGAAGAGCTGGGCAGGCCGGTCAAGTTGGTTAAGGGTACCTATCGGAACATCAAGCTGACAACTCCCGAGGACCTGGTGATTGCCGAAGCTCTGCTGCATAAAGCTGCCGAAGGGAAATCTCAGGAGGAAATCCTTATTACCCCAAGACCCCGGGTCGGATGGGGATATGATGTTCACCAGCTGGTGGAAGGCCGTCCCCTAATCCTAGGGGGTGTGGCTATACCCTACGAGAAGGGCCTCTTGGGTCACTCCGATGCCGATGTGCTGCTCCATGCGGTGATGGATGCCCTGCTGGGTGCATTGGCCTTAGGTGATATCGGCAAGCATTTTCCCGATACCGATCCTAAGTGGCGGGGAGCCGACAGCCTGGAGCTTCTCCGTCAAGTGGGCAGGATCCTGGCCTCGTGCCAACCCCTTAAGCCCGCCATATCCCACATCGACTGCGTTATTGTCGCCGAGCGGCCCAAACTGGCTCCTTATATTACCCAGATGCGAAGGAATATCGCGGATGCCTTGGAGCTTGACATCGAGCAGGTGAGCGTCAAGGCCACCACGTCAGAGGGCTTAGGACCCGCCGGCCGGGGTGAAGGGATCATCGCCCAGGTCGCTGCGATGGTGTTGGCTTAAGCAAGGCTCACCAATCAGATTCTCTTGGTGCATGGAACCTTCCTTTTTTACCCATACTAGGGGTGAATGGCAGTAGTTGGGTAAAAAGGAGGGTTTTTCAATTGAAGAGACTTGTCAGCTTGCTGCTTGTCTTGCTTTTGATGCTTTCTGCGGGAAGCAGGTTGGTTGGTCGGCTGTATGATGTGGGAGATACGGTGATGGCCGGTGAGAGCATCGGTGTCCGTCAAGCCCGCATTGGGGGACGGGAGGTAGGGGAGGTCCTCATCAACGGTCAGGTTGTCCTGCGGGTAAGAACCAGTGCCGGAGGGCTTAGTCCTTTTCAGCGGGCAGCCATCATTGCCGGCCGGTTAGCTGCCTGTTCAGGAGGTGCTTACCCGCCCGATTCCATTCTGTCTGATGTAATTAATGGAAACAACGCTGTCAGCTGGCGGGGAGAATTGATCATAACAGTCGATGCTTCCCATGCCAAACTCAACAACACCAGCCAATACCTCTTGGCTAAGGTCTGGGCCAACAACATGCGGCGGGCCTTTGGCTGTGAACCTGTTCCTTCTGAGTATGTCTTGGATAACGGAGACCCTGAGGTGATCACCGCCTTCTGCACAGCATCATGGTACGGTGATGGATTCCAAGGGCGGGTTACAGCCAGCGGCGAGATCTTTGACAGTTCTGCTCTGACAGCTGCCCATCGATATCTCCCCTTCGGTACCAAAGTGCGGGTTACCAACCTGCAGAACGGCAAGAGTGTGGTTGTGATCATCAATGACCGGGGCCCCTATGTGGAAGGCAGGGTCATAGACCTCTCCAAAGGAGCTGCAGCCGCCCTGGGAATGAAAGAACAGGGTATCGGGCCTGTTAAGTTAGAAGTCATGGGGCCGGGGAGGGTAATCTGATGGTTAAAGCCAGTACCAAGCCCACAGGGTCGGCGGCAGTCAGGTTAGCTTTGGGGATTGGAGTTGCTGCAGCGCTCTTGACCCTCTGCTTTGCCCCAGCTGCAGCCACAGGTGACGGGGTTGTAACATGGGGAGCAGACTTGTCGGCATCAGAAAAAACCAAGGTGGCCCAGCTGATGGGTATTCAGCCAGGTAGCGCTGCCCGGGAGCTCTTGGTGACCAATGCCGAGGAACATGCCCTGTTGGGTGAGACAGTACCTGCCTCCTATCTAGGCAGCCGAGCCGTCTCATCGGCCTATGTCCGTCCCATGGAAGCCGGCAGCGGTCTCCGGATATCAACCCACAACATCACCTGGGTATCCAGGAGAATGTTTGCCCAGGCGCTGATTACGGCTGGGGTGCGGGATGCTGAAGTAATTGTGGCTGCCCCGGTGCCGGTCTCGGGCACCGCCGCTTTGACCGGCATCTTTAAGGCCTTTGAAACAGCATCAGGTGAAGAGCTTTCCCGCAAGGCCAAGGAGCTGGCGGGAGAGGAGCTTTACATCACCAGGGAAGTAGGGGAATCCATCGGGCATGAAGAGGCCGGCCGGCTGATGGAGATGATCAAGAGAGAAGTTGTGGATCGGAACCTCACCGATAAGGAACAAATCATTGAGGCTATCCGCCGGATAGCCGGTGAGCTGGGCGTCAGCTTGTCGGACAGGGATGTTGAGAGAATAGCCTCCATGATGTCGAGGCTTCAGGAATTGGATCTTAGGCTGGATGATATGGAGAAGCAGCTCCATCAAATATCCGACAGTGTCAGCCGACTTGCTGACCAGCAAACGGGACTCAGGGGTTCCCTGGCTGCCTGGCTGCAGCAGCTTTTAGACCTTTTGGCTCGGCTTCTTGAGCAGTTTATGTCCTTTGCAGCCAGTGCCTATAAAAGATTACTGCCGGGTGGAAATTAAATACTAACTACCAACGGCTGATGAGTTCTGCCAACAGGGCGGCCATGCCCGCCGCCACCAAGGGGCCTACTGGAATGCCCTTAAAAAAGGTAGCACCGATGATGGTGCCGATTACCAACCCAGTAATGCTCTCAGGATGGGCTTCCAGGAGGTTGAGCCCCTTGGCGCCGAGATAAGCGCCGGCAATGCCCCCGAGGATAGCCGCTGCGCCCTGGGGTGTAATAAAGGCACCGATAAGATCCTTGCTGGTTAGCTCTTCCGCAGCAAAGGGCGTTAAGATGGAGAGGATCAGGAGGGTGAGACCTGCCCGGAGGCCCGGCCCTTCCAGGTAGGGCAAGATCCCATCAATCCCCAAAAGGCGAATCAGCAGGAGGCTGGCTGAGGAGACGGAAACAAGGTAGTTATTGCCGACTAATCCAAGAAAGAGTAAGAGCAAGAGGCATAAATCGTGGAACACCCCATCATCCCTCCTCCCATCCCAGCTTATTCCCCCGGCCTTTGAAAAATGCTGTACCGGGAAGATTGTCCATATCTGGGAAACGATAAAGGCAGCAGTTTTCCCACGGAGGCGACACTGCTGCCTTATGGGGGAGGGGCTAAGCCAGTACTGCATGGACCATTATGAAGGTGGCTATGGCCACCAGTATTTCGACGCCAAGTCCCACAGCAAAGGGTTTTAGCCCCGCCCGCATGCGGCTTCGCTGCAGGGAAAGCCCTACTCCGGCAAAGGTGAGCAAGAAAGCCCAGTTGGATAGGTTTGTCAGGAGCCGGGCCTGATTTGCTGTGAAAAATCCAATGGTTTGCAGAGAGGATAGTAGGAGGAAACCTAAGACGAATTTGGGGAACCTGGACCAGAGAAAAGCCCCCTTGTTTTCAATGTCCCGAGTGATCCCCTGCTTGGCGTGGAGCAAGGCGAAGAAGAGGATCACAAACCCCATCAGAGCATTCCGTGATAGTTTCACCAATGTAGCGATCTCGCCTGCCCTTTCGGAAAAGGCCATGCCGGTGGCAACTGCTTCCGCGGTGTTGTCAACGGTTAGTCCTGCCCAATAGCCGAACATGGTATCTGACATGCCGGTCAAGTGCCCGATAATGGGATAGACGGCAAGGCCCATTGCTCCAAAGATGAGCACAGTAGCAATGGCGTAGCTGGCCTCTTCTTCAGTTGCATTGATGGCACCGCTGGCCCCAATGATGGCCGATACGCCGCAGATGCCGCTGCCCACGCCGATCAGGCTGCCCAGTCCATCGGAAAGTCCCGCCCATTTAGATAATAGCCGCGCAACAACGACCGCCAGGCAAATTTCTATTAGAACCAACGCGGCACCGGTGCTTCCAATGTGAATTACACTGGACATGGAAAACTTGGCACCCATTAACACAATTCCGACCTTGAGCCAGAATTCATAGGTACGCACACCGGGGACAAACACCTTAGGTAGGGAAATAGTGTTGGCGACAAGTGCGCCAAAGGCGATGGCAAATATAACGTATTCCATGTGGGGGACATATCGTGCAGCGACTTTTCCCAGAAAGCCGATGGCAAACAGCAGCGCTATGCCGGGAATAAACTCCAGGCCTCGTTTCAGGATTGTCGGGAACACTCCCGCAAGCGACCCGCTGCCGGATATGTTTTCTTCAAGTTGACTCATAGCTTTGAACCTCCTGTGCTGGTGGATGCCGCCCTACCAGGGAATGTACGGCAGCAGCTGGACTTTGGCCAGGGCGGCAATCAGCAGTGCTGTCAGAACTGCAATCCAATCAAGGGACAGCCGCCGTTTCTGCTTCGACACTGAAAGTCACCTCCTCGATGTTGAATTTCAAGGTATCAGACCGTATTCCCAAGCGGGTGGCCTCTAGGGCTAAGACATCGCCGGGCTGGATATTGCCCAAATTGACGCTGTGTCCCAGCTTAATCAAGAGCTCCTTCTGCTGGGAAACCTGGGGTGCCTCCCAGATGATGCTTTCTGGGTGGGTGACGCCGTCGAGAATGGCTTCCAGGACATCGCTGCGGATGTGCCCTGAGTTGTCGTAGATGCCGATACCCCGGCCCGATTCCCGGGCTTCTACTATGACCCTGTAGGCGCCGGTGGCCAGATCGTCCTCGATTTGACGGGCAACGGCCTTAGGTTCAAAGGGCGCCTCTATATCCTTCTTGCCCACTTCTGTCAGCACACCTAAGCCGAGGGTATGGGCCTGGGTAATGATCTGGCGCCTTTGGGAGGGTGAAATGTCGATGGTTCCAGCTGAAACTTCCACATAAGTGAAGCCCAGCTCTTTGACCAAGGCGAGAAATTCCCCGATTTTCCCTTGGAGAACAGCTACCTCCAGCAGAGTGCCGCCTGGGTAGATATCGACGCCGTAGGACTTGGCCAAGGAGATTTTCTTGACGAGCTGTTCGGCAGGGTACAAGGGTGCAGTTCCAAATCCCAGCTTGATAAAATCGACGCAATCGGCGGTTAGTGACAGCCAGTGCTCGGTGGTCACCAAATCCATGCCCTTATCGATTACCATGGTCAGGCCGTTGAACCGGGGTTTGGGCTGACGGCCCTCCCATGGAGGCCTGAGAAGCTCATTCCACGGGCTGTGCAGCTGATACGTCATGGGACATCCCTCCAATGGTTTGGCAAAGTGAAAAACGGAGCAATCTTCTTTACCATATGCGCCTTTGATCCTAGTGGCCACTGTAGTATCAGCACAACTTCTATGCTTTTGGGGGAGACTATGTTAGGATATAGGAAGAAGTTAGCGGCTGTGCCGCGGGAGAGAGGGAGATAGCCATGGCCATACAGATCTACAATACGTTGACCCGGAAAAAGGAACCCTTTGTTCCCCGTGACCCAGGTCATGTTTCCATATATGTCTGCGGGATCACTCCATATGATCAAAGCCACTTGGGTCATGCTGTCCCTTCCATTATTTGGGATGCAATACGCCGCTTCTTGGAGTTTGAAGGATATAAGGTGCGGCTGGTTCAGAATTTCACCGACATAGATGATAAAATCATCGCCCGGGCTCAAACTACGGGGGAGGATGTTTTCGAGATTTCCCAGCGCTATGCCCAAGAGTACTTGGAAGCCATGGATGCCTTGGGCGTCAAGCGGGCAGACCTTTATCCCAGGGTAAGCCAGGAAATCCCTGCCGTCATTGATATGATTGAGAAACTCATCGAAAAAGGCCATGCCTACGTGGTGGATGGCGATGTATACTTTGATATCACTTCATTTCCGGATTACGGCAAGCTGTCGGGACAGCAGCTGGAAGAGTTGGAAGCAGGTACCCGGCTGGCCGTCGATGAACGGAAGCGCCACCCCATGGATTTTGCCCTGTGGAAAAGCGCCAAACCTGGGGAGCCCGCCTGGGACAGCCCCTGGGGCAAAGGGCGGCCGGGATGGCACATAGAATGCTCGGCCATGTCCCTTAAATATTTGGGTAATGGTTTTGACTTTCACGGCGGCGGAGTAGACCTGGTTTTCCCCCATCATGAAAACGAAATTGCCCAGTCGGAGGCCTTCACCGGCGAACCTCCCTTTGCCCGCTGCTGGGTGCATAACGGGCTTTTGCAGGTCAAGGACGAGAAAATGTCCAAGTCCCTGGGGAATTTCACCCCCTTGACGGACCTTTTGGCAAAGTATCCTGCCGGCGTGATTCGGTTTTATGTATTGTCTTCCCATTACCGCAGTCCCCTGCAGTACAGTGAAGAGAAGCTGGAGGAAGCCAGGCGGGGATGGGAACGCCTCATGGATACCGTGGAGAACCTCAAGCACCTATTGACCTCCATGGAAAAATTGGGCGCCCCTGAAGGGGACGGGCTGTCTCTAGATGAGATCGAAGCTCCTGCCGTCCGGCAGCTGGCAGAGGCCGTTGAGTCGGCCCGGACCAAGTTTATTGCCGCCATGGAGGATGATTTTAACACCGCTGCCGCTATTGCCGCTTTGTTTGAATTGGCCCGGAGCGTCAATACTTTTCAAGGACAGGCGGCGGATCTAACGGATGCGGAGCGGCGGCAGAGCGTGCTGGTCTTGCGGGAGGCGGCTGCCGTCTTCCAGCAGCTGGGCGGGGATATATTGGGTCTGATAGAGGCAAAGGCGAGCTCATCCGGTGCCGAGCAGCTCACCGAGGCTTTGCTGGACCTTTTGGTAGAGGTGCGGCAGCGGGCTAGAGATAAGAAGGATTGGGCTACAGCTGATTATATCCGGGATGAGCTGGCCCGGCTGGGAGTGAAGCTGGAAGATTCGCCCATGGGAACCCGCTGGAAGCTGTAGCTTCGCGGGATGCCGGGCGGTCTATGGAAATTGTCGCAGGGTGGGTTTAATTTGGCAAATCAGAGGGACCTAGTGCCGGACGGGTCTGAGGATGTGGGCAGGTTCAAGGGACTACTAGGTATAGAGGAAGCTCCCCTTTCCCAAACTGACCCCTCGATGCTGCCTCCTTTGGTTCTGGCTTATATAGGTGATGCGGTATTTGAGTTATGGGTCCGCATGCAGCTTGTGCGGGCCGGAAGCCGCCGGATGGCTGCTTTGCACCAAGAGGTGGTCCATTGGGTCAATGCTGGGAGTCAAGCCCGTATCTTAGAGGCATGGGAGCCGGCCTTGACAGATGAAGAAAAGGAGATAGTCAGAAGGGGCCGCAATACCAAGAGCGGTGTTCCCAAGGGTGCGACGGTGGCGGATTATCGTCTCAGCACCGGACTAGAAGCACTGGTTGGCTATCTATTTATGGCAGGGGAGCTTGATAGATTGCTGGAGCTTCTATCCATGGCTGTAGAAGTCGACCTATCTGCAGAAGAAGAGAGCACGGATAAGCACTGATAAGGGAGTCTGAAATGACGGGGGAAAGGGAACAGATCGAAGGTAGAAATCCAGTGCGGGAGGCCCTCCGGGCCGGAGCAAAACTGGACAGGCTGGTACTGGCCAAGGGCTCCGGGCGAAGCCTTCAGGATATTGTGGAATTAGCCTCGGCAGCCGGCATATCCATTGAATGGAAGGAGCGGGAATGGCTGGACAAAAGAAGCCGCACCAGAGCCCATCAAGGGGTGATAGGGTGGCGGGAGCCGGTGGAGTATGCGGAACTGCCGGATATTCTAGATAAGGCTTGGGAGTCATCCAGGCCGCCCCTTTTGATTATTTTGGACGGCATTCAAGATCCCCACAACCTCGGTTCTGTACTGCGGACAGCGGAAGCCGTCGGCGCCCACGGTATCGTGATTCCCAAGCGGCGGGCGGCGGGCCTTACTGCAACAGTTGCCAAGGTCTCCGCTGGGGCAGTGGAATACGTGCCGGTGGCCCAGGTGACTAATTTGGCCCGAGCCATCGACGATATAAAAGAAGCAGGCTTGTGGGTAGTGGGGGCTGACATGGATGGAGAAAAGGTCCATTTTGAAGCAGACCTAACCGGCCCCCTGGCGCTGGTAATCGGCGGTGAAGGCAAAGGTCTGGCCCGGCTGACCAAAGAGAAATGCGATCTCATGGTTAGGCTGCCGATGTACGGCAGGATCAATTCGCTGAATGCTGCTGTAGCTGCCGCTGTCATGATGTATGAAGTAGTCAGGCAAAGGGCCCAGGCTTAGGAAACATAGGTCCGAGGCTGTTTTCTTGACGCTCTCCCAGTGCTATTGTATAATGTCTTTGTGTTGGCAATGGACAAGCTGAGCCCATTATAAGGATGGTTGCGACACGGCTATGGGGAAGCTTGGATGGCTCCATTCCATGAACAGGGAGGTCAGGGAAATGGACCCACTCCCCTACAGACACCTTGGTGCTCTGCTCGGGGAAGGGATGACGCTCTTGTGCTGAAGCACAGAGTCAATCTCTGTCAGGCAAAAACGACCGGGTGGAGGCGATATGTTTGAGCAGTCAGGCGCAGCGTAAGTTGTACGAGGGTTACGTAGGCCTAGAAGACGAGCAGCTAGTCGGGCTTGTAAGGGAAGGCGACGAACTTGCGCTGGAGTATATGATCAACAAGTACAAGAATTTTGTTCGGGCGAAAGCACGCTCGTATTTTCTTATCGGCGCCGATCGCGAAGATATCATTCAAGAAGGAATGATCGGCTTATACAAAGCCATCAGGGATTTTAGGTCCGACAAGTTGGCTTCCTTTCGTGCCTTTGCTGAACTGTGCATTACTCGGCAGATCATTACTGCCATTAAGACAGCAACTCGCCAGAAGCACATTCCCCTCAACTCCTATGTTTCGCTGAATAAGCCCATTTACGATGAAGAATCCGATAGAACCCTACTGGATGTTCTGTCGGGGAACAAGGTCACCGACCCTGAAGAATTGGTGATCAGCCGGGAAGAGTTTATTCACATTGAGCAGAAAATGGGTGAGTTCCTCAGCGAACTGGAGTGGAAAGTACTGATGTACTATTTAGAAGGCAAATCCTATCAGGAGATCGCCGACAGCCTGGGCCGGCATGTCAAGTCTGTGGATAATGCTTTGCAGAGGGTAAAGCGCAAGCTGGAGAGATATCTGCAGAAGCGGGATGAGAAGGCCACAGGCTGAGGCCGCACCGGTGCTTCTGGAGCTGTTAATAGGGAATACCTGCATATGCTGCTAAAAAGACGGGGATGCATAAAACGGGGCTGAGACCGGACTGCATCTCCTTTAATTTCCCCAAGTGCTCCAAACCTGTTCCACCTGTGGATGTTGACAGGCTTAAGCTTATGTGTTAAATTCTAAAGGTAACTGACTAGGGCTGGAGGTGTGACCGGATGCGGGTAGGCATTACATTAGAGTGTACCAAGTGCAAGAACCGGAACTATCGCAG
>JAAYHH010000162.1 GCA_012735435.1 Bacillota bacterium
CTATATTCCCCATGAAGAGATAGTAAAAAATCATCGGCACAAAGATTGTGCTGGGCCCGATCATGGGCAGGAAATCAAACAGGGCCACCAGAAGACCCAAAAGCCAAGCATAACGAATCCTGAGGGCTGTTAGGCCAATCACTGCCAGGGAGCCGGATAGGCTGATCAAAGTCAATTGAGACCTCAGAAAACCGAAAATGCCGTTAACAATTTCATCTTTGACATGCTGGGCCTGCGGCCGCCAGCCCTTGGGCACCAAACTCATAAAGAACTCGCCAAAGATCCGCTTGTCCCGGCTCATGAAAAATGTGGCGATACTGGCGATGACCACCGTCAGACCGAAATTCGGCAGTCCGCTTAAACTACTTAAAACCCAGCCTACTACCATTCTCAATGTATCTGTGACTTGGTCGAGTTCCGGCTGTACCACCTCCGCTATGGGAGCCGGTATTTCATCGAAGATCACAAGCAGCAGGTTCTCGATCCTGTGAAGTAGAGTCCTGAGCCACTCTTCCCAGTAAGTGCTGTAGCGGGGCAAGAGGGAGAGAAAATGGGTAAGCTCAGCGGTCAAATTAGTAACTAGTAGAAATATAATCAATGCAAGCACAGCGACGAACAAGAGCAGCACCAAAAGGACCGAAAGCCCCCGGGAGATAGGGAGCCGCTTTTCTAAGATGTTGACAAAGGGATCAATAATTGCGGCAAACATCAGTGCCAGCAAGAAGGGACCAAGATAGTGAATAGCATATCTAGCGGCAACTATTATTCCAACAAAAGTCAGCAGCAGAGCGATTAACAGCTTAAGGCGCCGATTCACCCACATCACCTCCTTGGTCGAGAAGCTCGCAAGACTGATCTCCTTACGACCCTGAGAATGAACATATTCGCTCCCTGATTTCTTAGAACTCCATCAGCCCATCCACCTGGTAAGGTAGTACACTACCGGCACAGTAAATAGTAAGCTGTCAATGCGGTCCAATACCCCTCCATGCCCCGGCAGGATCCGTCCCGAATCTTTGACCCCGGCTTCCCGCTTGAGGGCAGATTCGAAAAGATCCCCCACTGCTGCAGCAACTCCGATGACAATCCCCAAAACCCACCCAGGCAGGAGACCGATCTGCAGGCGGCTGTTGACATACTGGGTTACCAGTGCAGCAAGCAGGATGCCGCCTATTGCCCCTTCCACCGACTTGTTGGGACTGATGGTAGGTGCAAGTTTATGACGCCCCCACCGGGTCCCGATAAAATACGCACCGGTATCGGTGGCCCAGGTTCCAAGCAGGACCAGGAACAGCATAGCCAACCCCTGGGGCTGGGTCCTCAGCAAGAGAAAATGGCCGGGTAGAAAGGCTCCGTAGAGTACGGCCAATAATACCATGCTGCCCCGGCTAAAGGGCTTTGCAGCTCCTGAAGACAATTCTTGCCAAGCAGCCAAGAGAAAAAGTACCAGCAGCACCGGGGCGATAAGCACCTCACCCTTTAAGTAAATGGCAGTGAGGAGCGCAGCTGCTCCAAGGTAAAGCAGCGGTCCTGAAACCACCATCTTCATCTCTACCATCATGGCCCTGAGCTCAAACATGGCAGCAAGACTTGCAGCCAATACCAATATAAAAAATGGTACCCCTCCCCGGTAGAGGCAGCCTAGAACTATGGGAATGGAGAATGCAGCGGTGAGTACCCGTTTTGTCAGAGAAGTCATATGCTCTAATCCAGTCCCCTTCCTGTCGATATTCTTCCAAATCTGCGGTCCCGCCTCTGGTATTCGGCAATTGCCTCAATAAAATCCTGTGGGGTAAAATCCGGCCACATGATATCTGAAAAATACAGCTCCGCGTAGGCCGCCTGCCACAGAAGGAAATTGCTCAGCCTCCGCTCGCCTCCGGTCCGGATGATTAGGTCAGGCTCCGGATCCCCCGCGGTGTATAAATGTTTTGCAATGGCTGCCTCATCGATGATCAATTTTTCACCGTTGGCTGCCCTCTCCAGCAGCTGATTGACGGCATTGACAATTTCCAGACGGCTTCCGTAGCTGATAGCCAGATTCAGCTTCAAATCTTGATTGGCCGCGGTCAGGTCCGCCGCCTTTTCCACCTGAGTTCTCACTATTCTAGGCAGATCCGTGAGTCTGCCGATGGGAACGA
>JAAYHH010000030.1 GCA_012735435.1 Bacillota bacterium
GGCGGCGGGATATTATGCTCCGGGCTCTGGCCGCTTATATGCCTGAAGGCGTCCACTGGACCCGGCCCCAGGGAGGGTTCTTTATCTGGCTGACCTTGCCCTCCTACATCGATACCAAGGCTATGCTCCCCTTTGCCATCGCAGAAGAAAAGGTTGCCTATGTCAGCGGCCAAGGGTTCCACGTAGATGGAACTGGTCAAAACACCATTAGGCTGGCCTACAGCCAAGCTGCTGAAGGAGATATCGAGGAAGGCATACGTCGCCTGGCCCGGGTTATCCGCCAGAGAATTGAGGTAGCTATGTAACCCCCATCCACCGGAGAGCAGGAACTTTAGGGTTTCCTCAAGAATGGTGTCTAAAGTGGGCGGCTTTTCCTGCCCAACTTGTTGTTGTGGGGGTAAGCCAAGATGCGGGCACTCATCGTGTATAGCAAGCAGGGAAATGTGGAACAGCTGGCAAAGGGCCTTTCTGAGGTTCTCAAGAAGGGAAACTGTCAGGTGCAGCTTTTGGAGGCCGATGCCAATGGTGCAGGCCCAATTTCCGGGGCTCCATATGACCTAGTGATTATGGGAAGTCCAACCCTAGGCTTCTTCGGCGGGAAAATTGCGGAGGACCTGACGGCAGTCTCGAGCCGCCTAACCCGCTTGGAGGGCAAGGCAGCTGCGGCCTTCGTCACACCCAGGCTCTTTGGAACCGCCAAGTCTCTGAAGGCTGTCATGGCCCTTTTGGAAAAACAGGGGGCTATGGTACAGGATTTTGCCGCACTGCAGGGTCAGGCCGATGTGGAACAATTCGGCAGAAGGCTCCTAAAACTCTTAGGCCGTTGAAGGCTGCTTAGGAGGGGAATGTATGGAACCTTTAGTTCCAGTTGGCCGCTATGATACCGTTATCGATGCTGAACTGGCCAAGGCAAAGTTGGAATCTTTCGGTATCGAAGCGGTCTTGTTGAACAAAGGGATCGCCCAGGCGTATCCAGGTGCTACCTACGCCTTTGGCGGCATCGTGCTGCTTGTCCGGGAGGAAGATGCCCGTGAAGCAGCCGAGATAGTGAGGCGCCAGGATGTAGAGGACCCTCTAGCCTAGAGTTCTGGAGCTGCTAATTATGCTTATGGTTTAGTACGGTGCTCTGAAGGGTTGCATTCCTAATCTATAGGTTTGTTCCAACACCTCCCACCTCTGCCCTTGCCGGCAGAGGTGTTTTCTATCTTCCAGCATGGCTGTTCTTTCCCCCCAATATAATGAATAAAAATATGACCGTGACATAAGCCGGGGGGTCTGTATCCAGCAGGCGGCCCGGCGGCCATGAACGTATGAAGGGATGACGCGGGTATGGATAGGCTGAGAGGGGTAGAGAGGTTCCTGGTGTGGTTAACTGCCGGTAGTCTGCTTCTGCCCTTGGCAGCATGCGGTGTCTGGTTCTTTGCGGGGGATATAGCCAAGGCCCAGTCTTCCATTGACATATACCCCGCGAAGATGCAAGACCTGGACATTCCAAGGGATGAGGTCGAAATGGGGCAGCTGGAGGAAGCTTGTTGTGAATCGGATCGGGTGCTTTATTATGCTGACCCCCCAATGACCGGAGAGGATGTGGAAGAGCTGCAAAGGGGCCTTCAGCAGCTGGGAGCATATCATGGACCAGTCTCCGGCAGATTTGACCGCCGGACAATGGAAGCGGTGATCGCCTTTCAGCGGCAGGAGGGTCTGACCCCCGACGGGGTGGTGGGCCCCGTAACCTGGCAGGCACTGGCCGATGATTTCCCGGTGCCCGTGGTTGAAGGTTCAGGACAGGTGCCGGAGGGTCAAAGGGAGATCGTGGTGGATGTAGCCCGCCGTCAGCTGATCGTATATATCGACGGCAAGGAGTACCAGCGGTATCCTGTGGCAGTGGGCCTGGGCAAGACTCCGACCCCCATCGGTGAGTTTCGGATTGTACAAAAGAGCATGAACTGGGGTGGGGGCTTCGGCACCCGCTGGTTGGGACTTAATGTTCCCTGGGGCATATACGGCATCCACGGCACCAATAAGCCTTGGTCCATCGGCACCCAAGCCAGCGCCGGGTGTATCCGTATGTTTAACAGGCATGTAGAGCAGCTTTATAGGATTATTCCCGAGGGGACCTTGGTGAGGATAGTCGGACGGCCTTCAGATCCTGTAACCAGGCTTTTGAAACCGGGAAATACCGGCCAGGATGTTGTGACGCTGCAGCAGGCCCTGGCGGAAAAGGGCTATGATGTCGGCTTAGCCGATGCCAGATATGGCGAGCAGACGGCAGCTGCCGTCAAACAGCTCCAAGAAGACTACGGCCTGTACCCCGATGGTCTGGGGTGGCCTGATGTTTATTTGCTGCTGGGGGTGAGGTAGGTTGCAGGGCCGGATGGTACGGGTTGCTCTGGCAGTGCTGGTGGCGGCCGCTGTGGGATTCGGAGGGTGGCAGCTGGTCCGGTGGTATTATCCCCTGATTACGCTGGATCCGGAAGCTGAGATTGACCCGGAAAGGAATTATACCATCAACGTTTGGGTGGAAAGAGGCAGAGGCTTAGTCAAGATTCCCGCCTTGGAAGCAGAATTTTGGTCTCAAGTTACCAGCGGTTTTAGGTCTAGATATCCCAATACTGAGATAGTGCTGCAGGAAGTATCAGCACCGGACTTGGAAAGAAAAATGGAGGAGGCTCTAGATAAGGGCCGGCCTCCCCACGTGCTGGTGGCAAGCAGTCAGTGGTTTCGCCTCTGGTCCGAACTGCAGCTTCCCATTGACCGGTTCCTGCCGGAAGAGGAGCGGGAAGGGTACATACAGGGAGCCTTGCAAAAAGTGACTGTGGGGGAAAACCTAATGGCGTGGCCCAGCCACATCCAGCCCCGGCTGTGGGCAGCAAGCCGGAAGCAGCTTAACAGGTTAAGCAGCGATTTGGCATCGGTGCTGGAAGAATGGAAAGCAGGAACCCTTTGGTCTGGCGATGATTTTCCAGCAGCCAGGGATAAACTACTAAAGCTGAAAGATGCCGGTGAAAAACAGCTTGCCCACCAGTTCGGCAGCCCAGCCACGTTAGTTGACCTATCGGCAGCCGTGGGCGGAGGCATCATCGGGCCCAAGGGAGAGCTTCTTCTCACCAAAGAGCTGCTCACTTCGGTGATTGACCTATGGCAGGCTCTTCAGGATGAAGAGGTCCTGGAACTGGTTCAAGGAACTTTGCTGACTGGTTTTCTCTCCGGTAAGCGGATGGTTATAGGGCCTGTTGGGCTCTGGATCTGGACGTTAAAGGAGGAAGCTGCTCTTCGGGGATACAGGGCGGTGGCAATTCCCGAAGACATAATACTCCTTCCTGCGCCGGGGGGCGGCGGTGAAAACGGTTGCTTCTCGGGGACAACGGTGGAAGTTGCTGTATTTCGACAGCGCCCTTTTCAAGGACCAGCCCAAGCCCGGCTTTCCATGGAATTTGCTAGAGACCTCAGCAGGAAATTGGGCCTAGAGCTCAGCACCACGGGCCTCGGAGTCCCTGCTTATAAACCCCTGTGGGATGAATGGCTATCGGCCATGGGTTGGGGACCTGACCAGAGGGCCAATCTGGAACAGGTACTGGAATTGTCGGCGGGATTGCCGCCCCTCAGAGCCAAGTGGCACGAAGCCCGGCGAAGGCTGATAGGGGAGATTCTCATACCCGGCTTTGATGATTTTGTCAATGGGAAGGTGGGTCCAGAGATAGCGGAGCAGCTGGATAAGGAAATCCGGACCTTTCTAGCAAGTCTCCAAGGCAGGCGGTCGCAGGGAAAATAACGCCAAGGCGAGAAATAACAATGGAAGAAATTCAATTCCACTACAGTAGGTGATCAGCCATGTCATCACTTTTTGGGACCGACGGGGTGCGGGGAGTAGCCAATCGGGAGCTGACCCCGGAATTGGCGTATGCCTTAGGACGCTACGGTGCTTACGTTCTGCTCAAGGGATCCAAGGCCCGGCGTCCTCGGGTGCTAGTAGGCAGAGACACCAGGATTTCAGGCCAGATGCTGGAAGCAGCTCTAACGGCAGGTCTCACCTCTATGGGGGCAGATGTCCTCTTGGTGGGAGTGCTGCCTACTCCCGGAGTTGCGTACCTTACCAGGGCTTGGCAGGCAGATGCCGGTGCCATGATTTCCGCGTCCCATAATCCGATAGAGGATAACGGCATTAAATTTTTCTCCCGGGATGGAGTCAAGCTGCCCGATGAAGTAGAGCAGGAGATCGATGAGCTCATCGGCCAAGCAGCCCCGGACGGCAGACTTTTTATCGGGTCGGATGATGGACTTCCCAGACCGGTTGGTAAAGACGTAGGGCGGATTGCGGTGCGCACCGACGCCCTGGATACTTATGTAGAATTCCTTAAGGGCACCATTGATACCGACCTTGCCGGCTTAAAGGTCGTGGTAGACTGCGGCCACGGGGCGGCTTATCAGGTGTCTCCCCGGGTGCTGCGGGAGTTGGGAGCTGAGGTCATCAGCCTGTACGATGAGCCCGACGGCACCAATATCAATGTGAACTGCGGCTCTACCTACCCGGAGGCGGTGGCTGCCGCGGTTAGGAAGCATGGAGCCCATCTGGGGATTGCCCACGACGGTGATGCCGACCGGGTAATCGCCGTAGATGAGCAGGGAAGGATAGTCGATGGTGACCATATTATGGTGATCTGCGGCCTCTACCTCCTTGAGCAGGGAATGCTGGCCAAGAATCGAATCGCCGTAACAGTTTACAGTAACTTAGGGGTTAGAGCAGCACTGCAGGCTGCCGGCGGCGATGTAGTTGTTACAGCCAATGGCGACCGCTACGTTCTAGAGGCCATGCAGCAGCAGGGTCTTAACCTGGGCGGGGAGCAGTCTGGACATGTGATCTTCTTGGATCACAATACCACCGGCGACGGGGTTCTGACCTCCTTGCAGCTCCTTAAGGTCTTGCGGAAAAAAGGGCAGCCCCTGTCGGTCCTAGCTGACCAGCTGCAGAAATACCCCCAGTTGCTCCGGAATGTGAAAGTAGCCAATAAAGAGGCTTGGGAAGAAAATGCCAAGATCAAAGAGGCCATTTCCTTGGCAGAAGAACAATTGGGCGACCAAGGCCGCATCTTTGTCCGGGCTTCGGGAACAGAGCCCCTCATCCGGGTAATGGCCGAGGGGCCGGATTACGGGCTGGTGGAAAAAGTGGTCACGGAGGTCGCTGAGGCCATTGCTGCAGAACTTGGTGTGTAGGCCATGGGGGAGTGGAGGCAGTAGAGTGATTTACGGTACTGGGATCGACATTGTTGAAATCCAGCGGATCGCTGGGGTTTGGCAGAGGAAGGGCAAGCGTTTTCTTGATCGGGTCTACACTCCATATGAGCAGAGCCGGTGTCTCCGGGGGGCACCTGCTGTTCAGCTGGAGAGACTGGCAGCCCATTTTGCTGCCAAGGAGGCAGTTATGAAGGCACTGGGGACCGGCTTGCGCCAAGGAGTTCGCTGGCGGGATATTGAGATCCGCCATAAGCCCACTGGCCAGCCTTACGTATCCCTGACAGGACCAACCAAAGAGCTGGCCCTAGCCAGGGGCATAGGCACCATCCATGTGTCCCTGTCCCACGGTCGGACCTATGCTGTAGCCAGTGCCATAGCTTTGAAGGATACTGACCCTGCAGGCGGGTGATGTGAGGTGACGGTCCATGAGACTTTTGACCGCCGCTGAAATGCGGGCAGTAGATAACCATGTCATCCAAGAAATAGGGATTCCCGGCATGATCCTCATGGAAAATGCGGGACGGCAGGTGGCAGGGGTTGCTGCCACTTTTTTGCAAGCAATAGACGGCCGCAAGGTGTCCATTATCTGCGGAAAAGGTAATAACGGCGGTGATGGGCTGGTGGCAGCCCGGTACCTTCATAACCAAGGCTACAGGGTCCGGGTGTTTCTTTTAACGAGGTTTGATGAGCTTTCAGGGGATACCTTGGCTAATTATCACATATGCGGTCAGCTGGGCATCGATATGCAGGAAGTGGATGAAAGATACCTGCCTAAACTTAGGTTTTGCCTGTCTTTAACCGATTTGATCATCGATGCCGTGCTGGGCACAGGGATCAAAGGGGCCCCTAGAGGCTTAACCAAACAGGTAATTGATTTGGTAAATGATGTAGACAAAACTGTTTTGTCTGTGGATGTACCGTCCGGGATTGATGCTGCCACCGGGGCTGTTCCAGGGGCTTGTATAAGGGCCAGCATGACGGTAACTTTGGCAGCACCCAAGGTGGGCCTCCTGGTATACCCAGGGGCAGATTATGTGGGGGAGTTGTTTGTAGCTGACATCGGGATTCCCCTTAAGGTGCTGGATGCCGCGGGCCGGGGAACGGTAGTGGATGCAGCTTTGGTAAAAAGTGTGCTGCCGGCAAGGCCTGCCGATGGACACAAAGGGACCTTTGGTCATCTCTTGATTCTAGCCGGTTCCCCGGGGATGACCGGGGCAGCCGCCATGGCCGCGGAAGCAGCTTTGCGGACCGGAGTGGGTCTGGTATCTGTGGGGATTCCCCAGAGCTTAAATGATATTCTAGAGGTGAAACTGACCGAGGCCATGACTATTCCTCTCCCCGAGACGGCAGACCGCAGTTTAAGTATTGAGGCTCTGCCCGCCATATTGGAAAGAATGGATCGGATAGATGCTGTGGTGATCGGTCCCGGTCTTTCCCTGAACCCATCTACTGGGCAGCTGGTGGAGGCCCTGCTGGAAAAGCTGTCATGTCCAGTAGTATTAGATGCCGATGGACTAAACCTAGCTGCTGCCCAGCAGGTCTTACAGCGGCGGAGTAGTGATAGCTGTCCGCTGGTTATCACTCCCCATCCCGGAGAAATGGGTCGGCTGCTGGGCTGTTCAACTGCCGAAGTGCAGGGTGATCGACTGGCCGCCGCCCGGCGGGCTGCAGAAAGCTTTAACTGCACAGCGGTATTGAAAGGTGCCGGCACGGTGGTGGCAGCTGCCGATGGGGACTTTTGGGTCAATACCACCGGCAATGTGGGGATGGCCACCGGCGGAACCGGAGACGTGCTTAGCGGCATCATCGGCGGTCTTTTGGCCGGGGGAGTTGAACCCACTAAAGCTGCTTTTGCGGGAGTCTATGTCCATGGCCTTGCCGGCGATGCAGCCGCCGGACATCGGGGTGAAATCTCCCTTATCGCCGGGGATTTGATTGAAAGATTATCGGAAGTTTGGCAAGCCATCGAACGGGAAGAAGTGAAAGAACAGTGGAGTTACCTAGTGTAGAATCAGCTGTAGCTGCCCTATCAGAGGGACCCCACCGCCCAGCATGGGCAGAGGTTGACCTCGATGGGATTAGTCACAATGTCAAGAGCATCAGAGAACACCTATCCCCCACCACCGGACTGATGGTGGTGGTCAAAGCCAATGGATACGGCCATGGGGCAGTACCTGTAGCTAAGGCCGCGCTCCACAGCGGTGCCCAGTGGTTGGGGGTTGCCATAGTGGAGGAAGGCATCAACCTCAGGCAGGCCGGCATCAAGGCCCCAATTCTCATTCTCGGGGTACCGCCCACGTGGCAGGCAGCCCTGGTAGTTGAGCATGATTTGCGGGTTGCGGTGTGTACCTGGGACTTTGCCGAAGCCTTGGCATCAGCGGCCAAGAAGCGAAATACCCAAGCCAAGGTACACGTCAAGCTGGATACGGGAATGGGCCGCCTGGGAATCCTCCCTGACGAAGCCTTGGATTTTGTCCGCCGGCTGCAGACTCTCTCCAACTTAGAAATTGAAGGGATTTTTTCCCATTTTGCTACAGCCGATGAACCAGATAAAGGCTATGCCAAGGAGCAGTTTAGGATCTTTAATGGAGTTCTGGAGCAGCTTGAAGGGGCAGGTATTTACATTCCCATTCGGCATATGGCCAATACTGCCGCTGCCCTTACCATGCCTGAGACCCAGCTTTCCCTTGTCCGAAGCGGCATTGCGGTTTACGGGCTTTCAGCGGCAGCTGACCAGCCCAGTTCTCTCAAGCTGCAGCCCTGCATGGAGCTGAAGGCCGCAGTTAGCTATGTGCACCGGGTCCCAGCTGGAAGCGGCATCAGCTACGGTAAGGAGTTCGTCACCCCCAAAGCAACAAATATCGTGACACTGCCGGTGGGTTATGCTGACGGCTATTCCCGCCTTTTTAGCGGTAAAGGAGAAGTACTGCTCAAAGGCCGCCGTTATCCCATTGTGGGTAATATCTGCATGGACCAGTGCATGGCGGATGTCGGGGATCTCTCGGTTGAGATCGGCGAAGAAGCGGTTTTGCTGGGAAGGCAGGGCAGTGAACAAATTACTGCCGATGAACTGGCAGAAAAGATAGGAACCATCAACTATGAGATCGTCTGCATGATCGGGAGCCGGGTTCCCAGAATTTACAAAGGCGAGGAGGCCAAGAGGCAAGGGTTTTCAGCAGACTGGCTTGAGAAAAATTAACCTTTTCCCCATCTCCCTGCAGAAGGAGCGGCCCTCTGTCGGCCGCTCATATTTGAAGGAAAGACCACATATTTTTGTAGGGCAGGGAGGGGGAAAACCGTGGAAGGGCGACTTCGGCGCAAAAAAAAGCGGGCAGTTTTGGCGGTTCTAGCAGTAGGTTTGGGAATTATGGCGGCTTTTTGCCCTGCAGCCACAGCCGGCACAGTGCTTCTAAGCATGGAAGATCGAGCAGGGGATGATTATGGGGCAGGGGACTTGACCTATCCTCTCCATGAAGTCTTTGAAACCGGGCTATTTGATCTTAGGCGAGTTCACATCTGGCACGATGATATCAATCTCTATTTCGATGTCTCCTTTGCCCTGGTGACCAATCCGTGGAACGCGCCTGAGGGTTTTTTCCACCAGTTGATTGATATATATATCGATGCTGAGCCGGGAGGCTATACTGAGCCGGTGGCTGAGGGGCCGGGAGTTAGGTTTTCCCCCGATGCAGGCTGGGAGTACCGCCTGCGGATCCAGCCTTGGGCCGGCTCCCGCTGGCTCGATGCCCGCTCCGATCCGGGGAAGGTTTACCCAGTGGAGGTGTCGGTTTTGCCTGATGGAAAGACCATTAGGGCCGAGGTTCCCCTACAGGTCACTGGAACGCCCTCCAGGAGCTGGCGCTACTATGTGTTGGTCGGTGCCTTTGATACCTTTGGTCCCGATAATTACCGGGCTGTCGAGGACACAGCTACCCAGTGGGCCTTTGGCAGTGCCTCCTCGGCAGGGGGCACAAGGGTAGTTGATATTCTCGACGCCGGATCCGGAAAAGGGAGCCAGAAAGCACAGCTGAAGGCAAGTGACGGGGCGGAGGGGATGCCGGTTCTCATACCGGTCGATGGGGGATTGTCTCTTCCCTTTACATGGGAACATCTGCTGGCCAGTATACTAGTTCTCACCCTCTTGGGCAGTATGTTCCTGTTCCTTCCCCGCCAGAGACCTCCAGGGCAGGCAGGATGATCCGTAAGTAGAAGAAAAGCAAGGCAGGAAGTTTATTTGAAGGAAATCGGAAGTGTACTTCCTTTCCACTTTCCATCTGAATCGAAAGCCCCTTAGAGCCTTTTCCAGTAGAGCTCTCCTTCTAGCTTCGCATTTTCACTAGAGGCTGCGGCAGGAGAGGGCTCTTTTTTTATTTAATAGTTTAGTGGTTCGGACTGGAAAGGAAACTAGAAGGAGAAAACAGCCATGGAGCCATTAACACCGTCGCCCTTCAACATTACGCAAAACTCCATGCGGGGAGTAGGGGGCTTTTGTGTAGCAGATTCCAGTAGTGCCTGGGTGAAGGTAGTAGATAATTTAGCGGAGAATGTGCTGGCAGCTGAGGGAAGGAGATTGTTTCGGCGGCTGAAGGCCGGGGCCTTCAGGGTGCTGCGGCATCCTATTTGGCTGCGAGTGCTGCCGAGGACTAGCCCTCAGGTACCTCTGGACGTCCCGGCAGATCTCATCATCAAGGGCAAGAACGACAAATGGATTGCCTTTGACCTGCAAGGCGGCAGGGTCATACGGAAGCTGGCATCTAGAGAGCTTTATCAGCAGGAAGTATGGATCCGCACAATCCCTGAAGTAGCAGCCATCAGCCCGCCCATTCTCAAGTGGGATCCCGATGGGCTGATGTACGTGGAGGCATACCAGCCGGGACGCCCTGCTGCCCTGCATGATTTGGATGAAGGGATGAAGGTACTCCTTAGCCTCTGGCCCCGGCTGGCTGCTGTTTACAAGGTCAAGACAAGCTGTGCTCCCCTGGATCTTCCCAAGCTGGATCAAGACTTGGCCCTGCAGTATGTGGTTAGGGAGGGAGGCCTTGAAGCTGCCTGGCAGCGGCTGGAGGGTCATGCTGTTAAGCAGGGTCTTCTCCATGGAGATCTTAAGCATCTTAATATCCTGGTCCAGAAGGACAAGCTCTGGGTTATCGATTGGGGAGAGCAGTTTTTCACTGGACCGCCCCTTTTTGATCTGCTGTATTTCCTGTACTGGCATACCAGGAGTTTCCCTCCTGAAATTGTCATCAACCGGGCTTTAGCCAGCCCGGGCTGGATCAGCGATTCTCTCCCGGAAGGTCTCGAACCTTTGGCAGTAGAGGCAAGCTTACTGGTCTTTGCTTTGGAGATGGTTAAGCGGATCGGGGAGGAGGGGAGCCGAAAAAGTCCCCTTAAGAAACTTGTTCGCTTCCTCAAGGCAGCCACGGGAAGGCTCAGGGAACTTTCTGTAAATTCCATGGAGGGTGCACTCTGGAGATGATATTCTGGAGCCTCCAGCCTGGAAGAATTAGAAGGCTTCCACCTCTTCCGCTGCTCGAGTCAGGCAAAGCTGAGGACATTTTGCGGCGGTAAGTAGGATTTCATGTTAGGGGGATTAGCTTAGAATGTATCTTCCCATTCCAGATGAAATGCCGCCTGAAAAGCAGGCGGTTCTAGTGAAAGCAGTTGAGAGCTTGCGCACGGTGGATGGTATCGCTGCCATCGTTCTCGGTGGGTCATACGCTCGGGGCACCCAGCACCCGGAGTCCGATATTGACATCGGCATTTATTATCGTGAGTCTTCGCCGTTCTCCATTGATGCTATCCGTAAAGCGGCAAGGTCTCTGTCCCATGACGGAGTCCCGGTGGTGACGGACTTTTACGAATGGGGGCCATGGGTCAATGGAGGAGCGTGGATCAGTACACGGGCCGGTAAGGTAGATTTTTTGTATCGTAACCTTGATCAAGTAATGCGCACCATCGACCAAGCCCAGCAGGGCGTTTATGAGCATGACTACAACCAGCAGCCAACCTTCGGCTTCTACAGTGTTACCTATTTAGGGGAAACCCATGTCTGCATCCCGCTTGTGGATCCTCAGGGATGGATCGCTGGACTAAAGTCCAAAGTTAAGCGGTATCCGCCGAAACTGAAAAGGGCAGTAGTTGCCACCGAACTTTGGAAAGCTGAGTTCGCACTCTTGTTTGCTGATGCATACGCTGCAAAAGGCGATGTCTATAATACCGTCGGATGTTTGGCTCGCATATGCGGCTGTTTGACGCAAGCTCTATTCGCCCTGAATGAGAAGTACTTTATGAACGACAAGGGTGCCCTAGAGATTGTGGAACGATTTATCTTAAGTCCACCGGACTATCGGGAAAGAGTATCCCGGCTATTGGCATCGTCAGGTAGTGACCCAAACAAGTTGGTTGAAACGGTGACAGCCGTGCGGGAAATCTGGTCTGAGATTGTCGCTCTTTCCGGCGATCTCTACCAGTCCAAGTACTTTGGGAAAGATCCAACGGACGGGTAACAAAACAGCCACAGTTTTCTGTGCCTATCCTACACCGTTTTCATTGGCCAGCGAGTTTCGCCGGCAACACCAGGGTTCCGCCAGAAACTCTAGAGTTAGGAAGCTGGCAGGCCTTGAGGTAAGGCTGGACCTAAGAAGGGAGCCGACAGGCCTTGGATGAGGCTTGAGTGCTGCCGCTTCCCAAGGCCCTGCCAGCCCCGAAAGTAGATTGTTTGGCTCCTTAGCGGTACGAATCCCTTAGGATCTGGACTATATCAGCATGGGTGATCTTGCAGGGGTCTACTTCAAACAGCCCGCCCATTGTCTCTAAGGCATTGGCAGCAAGGTCCTCAAACTCCTCGGGCTTAATGCCGTAATCCGACATTTTCAGATTATCTACCCCGCACTGCACCTGTAGTTCGTGGAGTGCGTCAACAAAGTCCATGGGGTCCGATGCATCTGATTTGCCCAGGGCCTTGGCCATTTCCACCATCCGCTCATCACTGGTGCCGGATTTGGCGATAAAGGTGTAGTAGGCTTTGCTGATCATGATGAGGCCCGCACCGTGGGGCAGCTCAGGGTGGAACGCGCTCAGGGCATGCTCGATGGAATGCTCAGAGATGCACCCTGAAGTGAATTCCACGATGCCGGCGAAGGTATTGGCCAGGGCAACATCGGTCCGGGCCGCCTCATTGCTGCCGTCGGCTACCGCCGCGGGGAGACTCTTGCCCAGCAGGGATATGGCCTTTAGAGCAAAGAGATCGCTCATCTCGTTGGCGGTTATGTTCAAATACCCCTCTGTGCTGTGGAACAGCGCATCAAACCCCTGATAAGCAGTCAAATGGGGCGGAACCGTCATCATCAACTCTGGGTCTACGATGGACAGGGTGGGAAAGGTTTTTTCATAGCCAAATCCGATCTTTTCCTTGCCGTTGGTAATGACTGTCCAAGGGTCTGCCTCTGTTCCGGTTCCAGCAGTGGTTGTAATAGCCACAATGGGCAGGGGATCATTGGGAACCGGTTTCCCCTTGCCGCTGCCGCCGGAAACATAGTCCCAGTAGTGGCCTTCGTTGGTGGCCATCACGGCTATGGCCTTCGCGGAATCGATGCTGCTTCCGCCGCCGAGGCCGATGACAAAGTCACAGCCGCTTTCTTTGGCCAAGGCGGCTCCCTCCATCACGTGCTTAACAATGGGATTGGGCAGGATTTTGTCAAAAAGCACATGCTCCACATTGGCTTTATCCAGCTGTTCTTCCAGGCGGGCCAAGTATCCGTATTTCTTCATTGATGGCCCCGATGATGTCACGATTAGGGCTTTCTTGCCCGGCAGCTTCTGCCGGCTCAGTTCATTCAGCTTGCCTTTGCCGAATAGAATCCGGGTCGGTAGATAGAAATCAAAACTCATCCTTGCGGCCTCCTTTTCTGTGATCCCATGCTTTATCTTAATTCAACCCAAGAATGGTAAATCCTTGAGGATGTTCGCAACTGCACTATCGTCGCCAAGACTTGCGGCAAGATGTGTCCCCAAAGCAGTCTTTGCCTGCTGCCGAGGAAGGAGCGCCCTGTTCTGGGTGCATATGGGATGTTGGTCTAGGAAAAGATACATATATCCTCTATTGCCAAAGGAAGGGACCGGCGCTTTGCCGAGGGCGGCTGGTCCACATGGGCAGCGGCTCGAGGAGTGAAAAAAGTCTTGGAGGCGGTTGTGTGAGGGTGCTCATGTTATCTTGGGAATACCCGCCCCAGGTAGTGGGCGGGTTAGGCCGACATGTTGCGGATTTGTCTGAAGCCTTGGTGGAGATGGGCCATGAGGTCCATGTTTTGACAGGCGATGCTGCCGATGAACCGGCCCGGGAGACGCTGCGGGGAGTTAACGTTCATCGCTTAAAGATGTACGGCCCCGTTGGTCGAGACTTCGTCGAGTCTGTCACCCACCTGAACATCAACATGTTGGAGGCGGCCCTGGGATTGGTTCGCCGGGGATATGTCTTTGACATCATCCACAGCCATGACTGGTTGGCTGCCTATGCCGGCAAGGCCCTGAAACACGGGCTCATGCGTCCCCTCATCGCCACCATCCACGCAACTGAGTTTGGGCGCAACCATGGACTCCACAATGATCTGCAGCGGCATATCAGCAATCTAGAGTGGTGGCTCACCTATGAGGCTTGGAAGGTCATCTGCTGCAGCCAGTACATGCGGGGTGAGATCCAATACATTTTTCAGCTGCCGGAGGATAAAATCCGCATCATACCCAACGGCGTCAAAGCAGAGGATTTTGCGGTCCAGGAGGATTTTGATCGGGCATCCTTCCGCCGCTTCTATGCCGCGGACAATGAGCGGATTGTCTATTTCGTTGGCCGGTTGGTCCATGAAAAGGGAGTTGATGTCCTGTTGGAGGCAGTTCCCTTAGTGCTGGCCCAGGACCAGCAGGTGAAATTTGTCATCGCCGGAAAGGGTCCGGCGGAATATGCCCTGCGGGAGAGGGCCCACCAGCTGGGCGTCAGCCAGAAAATCTACTTTGCCGGCTTTGTCGATGATCAAGTCCGCAACCGGTTGTATGCGTGTGCCGATGTAGCGGTGGTGCCGAGCTTATACGAGCCCTTCGGGATAGTTGCCCTGGAAGCAATGGCTGCAGGAGTGCCGGTGGTAGTGTCCGACACCGGGGGACTGTCTGAGGTAGTTAGACATGGGGAAAACGGCCTGCGGGCATATCCCGGCAACCCCAGGTCTTTAGCCGACAACATTCTTGCCTATCTCAAGGCGCCGGACTTTGCCGCTTATATAAAGGAGCGGGCTGCCAGGGAAGTGCGGGAGAAGTACAACTGGGCACTGGCTGCAGCCAAGACTTCCGCTGTGTATCACGAAGTGCTCCAGGAATTCCAAAACAGCCCCTGGGCAGAAGCGGAAAGCTTTCCGGCCGATGAAATCTTGGCCAAGACCCGGCTCACTACCCAAGGGGCTCAGGCCCGATATCACGACACCAGCTCTGTCCAGTATCCTTTCCAGGATTCATGGGAATCCGATGAACAGCTGGCGGGAAGCCGCTACCTCAACTTGCCCCGGGAGTATGGTTCTCTCCCGGCAAGGGCTAGAGGAGAATTGGCCTCCCAAGGGAGCCGATGGATTAAGCCGGAGGAGGGACGCTTGTCATGAAGGCAGTGATCATGGCCGGCGGCCAGGGGAGCCGTCTCCGGCCCTTGACCTGTGACCTTCCCAAGCCTATGGTCCCCATGGCTAACCGGCCTATGATGGAGTATATTATTGAGCTCCTCTGCCGCTATGGGTTTCGGGATATCGCTGTTACCACCTATTATCTCCCGGAATCCATTGAAGAGTACTTTGGAGATGGAGGGCCTTGGGGCGTCAAGCTCCGGTATTTTCAAGAAGACCGGCCCCTGGGGACTGCAGGCAGCGTCAAAAACGCATCTGCCTTCCTAGGTGAGACTTTTCTAGTCATCTCCGGTGACTGCTTGACCGACTTTGATCTGGGAGCGGCCCTTGCCTATCACCGGGAGAAACAGGCACTGGCCACCATTGTCCTAACCCGGGTTCCTTCTCCCTTGGAGTATGGAGTTGTGTTTACCAATCCAGAAGGGCGGATTGAGCGCTTCTTAGAAAAACCAAGCTGGGGCGAGGTGTTCAGCGATACAGTTAATACCGGCATCTATATTTTCGAACCGGAGGTTCTCGCTCAAGTTCCCAACGGCCGCCAATTTGATTTCAGCAAAGATCTTTTCCCCAAGCTCCTTGGGAAACAGCTGCCGCTGTACGGGTATGTCGCGGAAGGGTATTGGTCGGATATCGGCAATTTAGATCAGTATGTTCAGGCACATATGGACCTTCTCGCAGGAAAGGTGAAGGCAGCTTTACCGGGGAGCTTCCAGGATGGGATCTGGAAAGATGAAGGCGCTTGGGTGCATCCCGATGCAGTCCTAGTACCGCCGGTTGTCCTGGGCAAAAACAGCCGGGTAGATCGGGGCGCGGCAGCAGGCCCGGGCACTGTGGTGGGACCCGGCTCGGTCCTCGGCCCCGACAGCTCAGTCCGCCGGTCCATTCTATGGCAAAATGTGCAGGTAGGGACCGGCGGGGAAATTCGAGGGGCTGTTCTTTGCGATCAAGTCTTGGTGAAACCAAGGGTCCGGATTTTTGAAGGGGCGGCAATCGGCCGGAGCAGCACCGTGGGTATGTCCAGTACTGTTAGACCCGGCATTAAGATCTGGCCCCACAAGGTAATAGAACGGGGGACCAATGTCAGTGCCGATGTTGTCTGGGCAGGAACCTGCTCTAAAGCCCTATTTGGCAATACCGGCATCAGCGGGCTTGCCAATTTAGAGATCAGCCCTGAGTTTGGGGTCCGGGTAGGGGCAAGTTTGGCTGCCCTTTATGATACCAGCTCTACCATCTTGGTGGCCGCGGATGGATGGGGGGCCTCCCGGATGGTGAGGCGGGCTTTGACCACAGGGATTCTATCCAGCGGCGTTAATGCAGTGGATATCGGTTCTACTACACTTCCGGTAGCCCGGTTTACCACAGTGCTCACCAACTGCGCCGCCGGTGTTTACGTGCGGCAGGGCCGGCAAAGTCCCGATCATTTGGAAATCCAGATCTTGGATGAGGCGGGATTTCCCTTAAGCCGCAGTGATGAAAGAAAGGTGGAAAACTACTTTTCCCGGGGCGACTTCCGCAGGGTGCAGGGGAAAAATGCCGGGCGCGCCCAGTTTGCCGCCGGTGCCAACGAAGTATACCTTAAAGCTCTCCTCGAAAAGTGTGATGCCTCTTTGCTGATCCAGAGTTCTGCGGCCGTCGCCATCGGCTACACATCTCCTGCCTTAAGGAAGCTGCTCCACGCCTTGCTTTCACGGCTAAGCTGCCAAGTCGTCGATCTTAACCTGGATAAGAACCCTGATGCAGCCCCCAGCACGGTGATGTACCAGCGGGAGGTGTATGCAGACCAGATGGCAGAAGCCGTTATCCGGAGCAAGGCGGTCCTGGGCCTTCTTGTTGACGGGAGCGGCGAGGCTGCCATCATCTTCAACGAGAAAGGTCAGGCGCTCCCCGAGGAGAGGCACTGGCCCCTGCTCACCTGGGCCCTGGCCAAGACTGGAAGGGATCACGCCGGCCGCTGGGTAGTGCCGGTATCGGCATCCCAGAGTGTTGATCACTTGGCGAAAAAATACGGCGGTTCTGTGCTGAGAACGCCCAACACCGCCAGGGCCGTGCTCCAGGCCGCAGGCCGCGGGGTAAAGGAAGACTTGGCGCTGCTCCACCCGGCCTTTGATGCCTTATCCTTTGTCGCTGTCTTGATTCAGCTCATCAAGGGGGAAGGGAGACCCCTTTCCCAGTTGGAGGCGGCAATTCCTGCTCCCCGCCGGCTGGAGGTGGAGGTGCCTTGTGCTTGGGAGGATAAAGGCAAAGTAATGCATACCTTGCTTGAGCGGACAGCCGGCCAAGAGCGGGATTTGGTAGATGGGATCAAGGTATTCCACGAACAAAGCTGGGCTTTGGTGCTCCCCGATGGAGAGGAGCCTTTGGTCCGGGTGGTTGCCGAAGCTCCCACTGAAGAAGAAGCCGATGCCTTGGCCCAGATGTACGCGAGTGAAATCATGAACATAACTGGAGCGAGTGCTAGTGATATATGGCAGCAAGGGTTCTAAGCCATGACCGGAAAGATTGACATTAAGGACCCCGCCCTAAAGGCTCCCTGCCTCCATTACAGGCAGCGGGGCCTTTTTCACATCACCTGCATAGATGCGGAAATCTAGGGTGGGAAAGATGTTATTCCGGTCCTCCAGCATCTTGAGGAATTCCGGATCGATGCGGTTCTCAATGATCTGGTGATAGAGTTCGTGGAAATTTATCAGATGCTGCTGGGTTCGCCGGCGGGCATATTCCACCATGGTGCCGGTTTTCATGATAAAGGCCCAATCGCTGGCCTGGGCGAGAAGCAGTTCCCGGGCAGCTTGGTTGAGGGCCCTTTCCATCATACCAACCGCACCTTGGCAGCGGTTAGCTAGGTACACCATGCGGTCAGCTGCCTTGTGGAGGTGGCGGTAGATCCAATCATTGCTTGAATCCAGCCATACTTCGTGATAGCCGCCATTTCCCCAGCTGGATTCCGAGGGCATGCAGATTTGATTTACCGGGTATTTCTCAAGGTATTCACCGGGGGTGACCATTTTGAACACCCGCTGGTCGTAGGCGCTTTTTCTGAAGAGGTAATCCAGCCATTGGGGCCCTTCATACCACCAGTGGCCGAAAAGCTCTGCATCATAGGGAGCAACCACCAAGGGCTGCCGGTCCATCTTTTCAGCCAAATACTTGATCTGGAGCTCCCGGTTAAACATGAAGTTTCCGGCATGATCCGCTGCCCGCTGTGAAGCAGCTTGGGGCTCGTAGATTTCTTTGTAGTCGCCCCTTCCTGTGATCCTGTGATACTTGATTCCGGTAAAGCCCCTGATGCCGTCGATCAAATATGGCTTGATATACTCATAATCCAAGTCAAAGCCGATATCCCGGTAAAAATCCCGGTAAACATAATCCCCAGGATAGCCCTCCCAGGCACTCCAAACCTGCTTAGAGGACTCCCAATCCCTGCCGAAGGCAGCAAGGCCGGCCGGCGTGTAAACCGGTGCAAAGACAGAATAGCGGGGACGGGGTTCGGCATGCAGTATTCCGTGGGAGTCCAGGATTACGTACTTGATGCCGTATTGGGTGAGGATATCATCGATGCCCGGCACAAAACCGCATTCCGGCAGCCAGAATCCTTTCGGGTCGTTTCCGAAAAAATGCCGGTATGTTTCAATACCCAAGGCGATTTGAGCTTCTACAGCCTTGGGATTGACAAATAAGAGGGGAAGATAGCCGTGGGTTGCCGCCGATGCCATAATCTCGAGGCTCCCGGTTCCCATAAGCTCGATAAAACAATCCAGCAGCCGATGGCGGCATTCCTCAAAGAGCTGCCGGGCACGCAGAAACTGCTTAAGGTAAAGGCCAGCAACCTCCTGCACCTTGGGCTGATGCCGGGTGCGGTGGACTTCCTTTTCCGCCAGTTCACACAGCTTGTCAATGTGCGCCGCATATTTTCCCTGCAGGTACTCATCGGACAGCATCCAGGCCAGTGTCGGCGTAATGGACATGGTGAGGCGGAAGGGTACTCTATCCCGGAGCAGGCCCCGCATCATTTCGATCAAGGGGAGGTACGTTTCAGTAATGGCCTCCATGAGCCAGAGCTCTTCTAGACACTGGGCAGTCTCTGGATGGCGCACATAGGGAAGATGGGCATGAAGGACAAGGGAAACATAACCTAAATACAAGCTGATGCTCCTCTCAAGGCTGTACTAAGGTTCCATTTTGGATTCCGCTATCATGGAACCTGGGGCGGTGTTCCCATGGGGCTGAAAATTCCAGGGCTGGTGGGGTAAGGTCCTAGAGCTGTGATCCGGCCCTGCCGGCGCCTTTGCCACTCCATGGGACTGTGGCCTGGCTGGGGATGCCGGGATACCCACTGAAATTCCTGGATGGTGAGCCACTCTTCGTCGATAATGGGGCTTACGGATCCCCTGGGAGCTGTGACAATATTGGATCGGGAGATTTCCCGATAGGTGCCGTCAAGGGTCCGGATGCCGATGCCTGCCTGGTAGGAGCCGCCCCTTTTACCGGTTTGGATATGCCAGGCCTGGCTGAAGGGCTGGACGGTGATATCAAAGTAGGTTTGGGGCAGATTCACCTCGGGATCCAGGTGATAGATCCGCAGGACTGTTCGGCACTCATGATCATGAAGGTTCCCCCTAACCTGGGACCAGGCAGCGGGGGTGATTTCCCAATAAGCAAAGAGCCAGCTCGGGTCCCGGGTGAGCAGCACAATATAATCCTCTCCGTAGGTCCTGGAAAGCTCCCGGTGGGGCACTGGGCATGTCGGGAGAGAAGCAGTCTCCGTCCCATGCTGCCTTTCCGGTTTGCCTAGGGAAGGACTGGATGTTCCTTGGAGTATAAGGGGTATATCGGAGGCGTTATTCCCTCCCTGGGGAGATTGTCCCTCCGTGGCTTGTTCCCTCAATGGCGGCACCTCCTTCCCATCCGACAGCATGGCAATACTTTCTTAAGTATTTCTCGTGACAAAGGCATTTATTCCTATGGAACAGGACCTTTCCGGCGGCGTTCTCCATCTTGTGCCCTGTCAGTTTGTTGACGGCAATGTCCTTGGACAAAATATGTTTAGGGCGAAAGCACGATACTCCCTCGCGGCAGGAAATGGCAATCGAGCTGACGAAAACCGGAGAGCGAGGGAGGTGTCGGCCTTGTCCAAGGGAAGCATCACCATCAAGAACGGTCAGCTGGTTACCCCTTTCAGCATCTTTCCTGGGACTATAGTGATTGAAAATGGAATCATCGCTTATGCCGGCAGTCCGGAGAATGCGCCTTCCGGTGTTGAGCCGGTGCTGGATGCCGAAGGAGCTTACATAACTCCAGGACTAATTGATATCCATGTCCACGGCGGAGGCGGCGGTGATGTGATGGACGGTACCAGTGGGGCATTGGAGGCAATGGGGCAAACCTTCAGCCGCTGGGGTACTACAGCCTTTCTGCCTGCCACCGTGACGGCAGGTCACCGGGAAACCCTAAAGGCAGTTAAGGCAGTTAAGGAAGCCGCGGAAAAGGGGACCGGCGGCGCCCAAGTTTTGGGCATTCATCTGGAAGGTCCCTATATAGACAGCGGCAAGCGGGGAGCCCACCATCCCGACCATGTCCGGCCTCCGTCACTGCAGGAGTTGGAAGAGATTTGGAGAGCAGCCGGCCCGCTCCTGAAGCTGGTTACCTTGGCGCCGGAACTGGAGGGTGCCGAAGCAGCCATCAGGCGGCTGCGGTCTAGGGATGTGACTGTTGCCATCGGTCATTCCAATGCTACCTATGAGCAGGCAGTGGCCGCGCACCTTTGGGGAGCTAGCCATATCTGCCATGTTTTTAATGCCATGCGGGGTCTCCATCATCGGGAGCCGGGGGTAGTGGGAGCTGCCCTGACCTGCGACGGCTTTACAGTTGAGCTGATCTGTGACGGTGTCCATGTCCATCGGGCCGCAATGGACCTGGTGCTGCGGGCCAAGGGTCCAGACAAGGTCGTGCTGATCACCGATACCATGCGGGCCATGGGCCTTCCGGAAGGCAGGTACCAGCTGGGCGGGCTGGACATCGAGGTCACCAAGGAGGCTGCCCGGCTCCTTACCGGCGAACTAGCCGGCAGTACCCTGTCTATGGCCAAAGCAGTGAAGAATGCTGTTGAGATGCTGGGAGTCTCGGTGCCTGAGGCTGTGAGGATGGCCTCATATAATCCTGCCAGGACAATCGGCATTTCCCACCGCAAAGGCAGCCTCACTGTGGGGAAGGATGGCGATATAGCCCTCTTCGATGCTGAACTAAATCCTTTAGTCACCATTGTCGGAGGGCATGTGGTTTACCAGCGAACATGAGAAAGGGCAGGTGAAACAATTGCAGATTAAGATTGCCAAGGATTACGGGGAGATGAGCAGGCTGGCGGCCGACATGGTAAGCCAGCTTGTAGAGAGCAAGCCTGATGCTGTTTTGGGACTGGCTACAGGGAGCACGCCCATAGGTTTGTATGAGGAATTGGTGAAGAGGCACAAGGCCGGCTTAGATTTTTCCCAGGTGACCACCTTTAACCTGGACGAATATTGCGGTCTCGATGGCGATCACCCCGCCAGCTACAACTACTACATGTGGGAGCACCTTTTTAGCAAGATCAATATTTCCAGGGACAGAGTCAACATTCCTAATGGAGCAGCTTCCGATCCGGAAGAGGAATCCCGGCGCTATGAAGCAAGGATCGCTGAGGCCGGCGGCATCGATCTGCAGATTCTGGGAATTGGACATAATGCCCATATCGGCTTCAATGAGCCCGGTACGCCCTTTGGTACCACCACCAGTTTGGTGAAATTGGCTCCGGCAACCATCAAGGCCAATGCCCGCTTTTTCGAAAGGGAGGAAGACGTTCCCCGGGAGGCTATTTCCATGGGGATTAAGAGCATCATGCAGAGCCGCTGCATAGTACTTTTGGCCAACGGTGAGGGCAAGGCCGATGCAGTAGCTGCCGCCATCCAGGGACCGGTCACTGAGGAAGTGCCGGCCTCTGTCCTGCAGCTTCATCCCAACTGCACCTTTATACTGGACGAGGCAGCTGCAAAGAAGCTGACCCGCTGAACATCTTGGAGAGCAGCCTCCGGAAGATCCAGGCAGGCTGAATCCTGCAGCAAGTCCGGGGCGGCGGAATTGCGGTGTAGAGCTGCGGTGTGATTAAATATGCTTCATAAGCTTTACCAGCTTACCGGCAGAGGTCTTTTCGGATATGATCCGATAGATGACCTCTGCCAGTTTTTCCGGGTCGTGGCGGACTAGATTGGTCATGCTGATCACCTCAGCAGTGATGGGGGTCACCCCTAGAGCTGCCACCGCCGCTACATCGGGCTCAACCGGCACCGCCCCTTCCCGCTGATATCGCTCCAGCAAGTGATCCGGGACGGCGGCTGTGTTGACGATCACGTAGTCAATTAAGCCTGGTCCCACATGGTTAAGTAGGGCCTCCACATGGTTAGATGCCTTGTAGCCGTCGGTTTCCCCGGGCTGGGTCATTACATTGCAAATATAAATCTTGGGTGCAGTTGACCTCCTGATAGCCTCCCGAATGTCAGGCACCAGCAGATTGGGCAGCACACTGGTATAAAGACTGCCGGGTCCGAGGATAATGGCATCGGCGCTGTCAATGGCTGTAATGGCTTCCTCTAGCGGCTCGCAGTTTTCCGGCTCCAGAAAGATGCGGCGGATTTTTTTACCCGGCTGGGGAATCAGGCTTTCGCCGCTGGTAGTGGAGCCGTCGTCGTATTCGGCCCTAAGGGTTACCGAGTTGAGGGTAGAAGGGAGAACCTGTCCCCTTACCGCGAGCACTTGACTGGAAGTGCGGATCGCTTCTTCAAAATCCCCCGTGATGTCGGTCATGGCCGCGATAAACAAGTTGCCAAAGCTGTGACCTTCCAAACCTTCTCCCCAGTCAAAGCGGTATTGGAACAGCTGCTCCATCAAAGGTTCGGTATTGGCTAAGGCAACCAGGGTGTTGCGGATGTCACCGGGGGGCGGAATGCCTAGTTCCGACCGGATCCTGCCTGAGCTGCCTCCGTCATCGGCAACGGTGACAATGGCGGTAATACGGTCTGTTTTCAGTTTTAGTCCCCTGAGCATGGTGGAAAGCCCTGTACCGCCTCCAATTACCACTACCGCCGGCTCTCTGCCCAGTCCCCGCTTGTGGAAGATGATCTCTGCCAGATCCTTAGGATCCGCCGGCAGAATATCCATAATCAAGGAGCGGATTACCTGGCGAAATCCAATGCATATGAGTACTATGCCGAAGAAAGCTACCACCGCTCCCAGTTCTTGGATCAAAGGAATTTTGCTGGGCTGGCCTATGGCCCGCAGCCAATTGCTGATGGTGCGCCCCAGGGTGATTACCGGTTCCGGGCCGATGAGCACGGCTCCGCCCCCGGCAGTTAGAATTCCCCCTAGGATCATCAGCAGGACCCAGCGCTTTACCCGCATCCCTGGGTAGAACCATTTAATATATCGGCGCCAAAAGCTTTCAAACCCGTTGTAATATTCCTCGATGTTCAACATTGACTACATACCCCTGCTCACGGATAAAGTCTGCAACATGATTGGCGATGGCCACTGACCGGTGCTGACCGCCGGTGCAGCCGATGGCGATGACCAGTTCTTGTTTTCCCTCTTTGACATACTGGGGCAGCAAAAACTCGATTAGGTCAAGTAGTTTCTGCAGAAACCGCTGGGTGACTGACCATTTGAGGACATAATCCCGAACAGGCGGATCGTTGCCTGTAGAAGGAGCCAGGGATTCGACATAATGAGGATTAGGCAAGAACCTGACATCGATGGCTAGGTCTGCATCCAAAGGCAGACCGTGTTTGTATCCAAAGGAAACCACCGAAACAGTCATGGTCTTGTGATTGCCGGCCTCTCCGAACAACCGGCTGAGTTCTTGCCGCAGCTCCCTGGGAGTGATGGAACTGGTATCGATTACCCGATGGGCTCGACCCCTCAGCTCCTGGAGCCTGTGCCGCTCCTGCCGGATGCCGTCCAGCACGCTGCCTTCCGGCAGCAGAGGGTGGCGCCGCCGGCTTTCTTTGAAGCGGCGAACTAAGGCCTCGTCGGAGGCCTCCAGGAAAAGGATCTCATAGGAGAAGCCCGATTCCTCTAGGTCCTCCAAGACTTCGATGAGGTGGTCAAAAAAGCCCCTGCCCCTGATATCGCATACCAAGGCGACATGGTTAACTTTGCCCTCGGATTGGATGCAAAGCTCAGCAAACTTGGGAATGAGGGCTGGCGGCAGATTATCTACGCAAAAGTAGCCGAGATCCTCCA
>JAAYHH010000031.1 GCA_012735435.1 Bacillota bacterium
CTTAATTGTCTATCATCGGGATACACCGGGTGTCATCGCCGCGGTAACCAGCATCCTGGCCCGGCGCAACATGAATATTGCTCAAATGAAGGTACACCGCTCACATCGAGGAGGCCGCAGTGTCATTATCCTGGAGACAGATGAAGAGATCACTGAAGACCTCTGTGAGGAAGTAAGAGCAGTAGCCAATGTAACTGGAGTCACATTCCTCCATGCGGTATAAGAATAACCAGCGGAATTCCCCTGAACACCCCATAATACAGTCCAAAGCTAGGAGAGTGACAAGATGATCAGCTATCGTTCCATCGAGGAACTCGTCAAGGCTGCCGCCGCAGCTAACACCACCATTGGCAATGTAGTCATTCGCCAACAAGCTTTGGAACAGAGGCGCTCTACCGATGAGCTCTACCAGCAGATGGCAGACAACCTACAAGTGATGCGGGAATCTATAGAGTTCGGACTTCGACCCGGACACCGGTCCCCCTCGGGCCTAAGCGGAGGAGATGCCCATAAACTGCTGGAAGCTGTTGAACAAAACCGTACTGTGGGAGGCATCTTCCTAGGGAAAGCCCTGGTTCGAGCCCTTGCAGTGGCGGAAGTCAATGCTTCTATGGGCCGGATTGTCGCCGCCCCCACCGCCGGTTCCTGCGGCATCCTGCCGGCCGCGCTTTTCACCGCCATGGAAGAGAGAAACATCTCCGAAGAACAGGTGATTCTAGGACTCTTTACCGCTGGCGGCATTGGAACGGTGATTTCCAAGCAGGCAACTATTTCCGGTGCCCAGGGCGGCTGTCAGGCTGAATGCGGTAGTGCTGCTGCCATGGCGGCAGCAGCGATTGTGGAGATGGTCCAAGGCTCCCCCCAGCAGGCAGCTCATGCCTGTGCCATCGCGTTAAAAAACGTCTTGGGCCTGGTATGTGACCCAGTCGCCGGTTTAGTGGAGGTACCGTGTATCAAACGCAACGCTATTGGTGTAGCTAATGCTCTGGTAGCTGCCGACTTGGCCCTAGCAGGTATTGAAAGCGTGATTCCCGCCGATGAGGTAATCGAGGCCATGCGGTCCGTGGGTTCTCTAATGCCAGGTGCTCTCAAAGAAACAGCGGAAGGCGGCCTAGCGGCGACTCCTACCGGCAGACGGTTAGCGAAGGAGCTCTCAAGTTAGTAATTCAGCATATCAGAGCCTCTTGAAATACCTGACAATGGGAAAGGGGCTGAACCCAACCTTCTCATAGGTCTTCCTCGCCGGTGCGTGTCCCGGATCCCCACCTGTCTCGACCATGGCGATGGTCATTCCGGCTTTCCTAATCCAATCGAGGGCATACTCGGTCAGTGCGCTGCCAATCCCCTGCTGCTGCAGTTCTGGGTCTACTGCTAACATGTAGATCTCTCCCATCTGGGCTTCTGGATAGAGTGTAACAGCCACAAAACCCACGACCTTGCCTGAATCTAATGCTATCCATACATTCATCTCGCTGCTTGTACAGACATCCTTGACGGACTTCTCCTGAGTGTTACGCCAATCAGGGTAGATTTCACCGTATACTTCAGGGGGCATCACTGTCTTGATTGACTCAAAAACAGGAGCCCATGCCCGCAGCGACAGACGCAAGACGTCATTGAGATATTGTGGTTCATATGGTCTAATTTGCATGTCAGTCTCCCCTCACAGTGTTTCCGCTATCCTCTTTGTTCTCGCTCGTTAACATTATGTATCTTTTATCGTTTCTCCTCTAAGAAGGATGTCCACCACTAGAGGAAAGTAAGATAGCAGGGAGAAATCTAAGATAAATGCGGAATCTGTAGGTTAGACTAATAAACTCCCTGATTAAAAAAGTCTCTAAATGTCTATATAATAATAGATTGAGTAAGTATCGGCACTTTTTCCCGCACACCAAGACGTAGAGGGTGAAGTATATGTTCGTACCAGGGATCGTATTGATCGTAGCCGGATTCGTGGTCGGATATGTTGCCGCTAAGTTAAGGGTTGATAGGAAGCAGTTTCTAGCCGCGGGACCAATCCTAAACGGCCGGGAGTATTTGCCTCAACTGCATATGAATCAAGAATGGCTGCGCATCACACTCCAAAGCATCGGCGATGGCGTCATCGCCACTGACGCAGCGGGGAATGTGGTTTTTCTCAATGATGTGGCCGAGAGACTCACTGGATGGACTGCTGCCGAAGCAGTGGGACGCCCATTAACCGAGGTTTTTCATATTATCAACGAACACACCCGTGAGCCCTGTGCCGATCCAGCTCAGAAGGTAATCGCCACAGGTATGGTGCACGGTTTGGCCAACCACACCATCTTGGTGCGAAGGGATGGAAAGGAAATAGTCATTGCCGACAGTGCCGCTCCTATCTAAGATGATTACGGCAGGATTGCCGGAGTCGTCTTAGTCTTTCGAGATGAAACCGAGAAACGCCGTATGGAGACAAAACTTCGGATCAGCGAAGAGACCTATCGGAACCTATTCCACAATGCCCAGGTAGGCTTGTTCCGGTCCCGCATTTCCGACGGCGCCATCTTGGAAGCAAATCACCAGATTGCCGAGATGTTTGGTTATGCAAGCAGGCAGGAATTTATGGCGGAATTCAAATCTGCCGACCATTATGTGGATCCCGAGAAACGCAAAGAAATGCTGCGCCTGCTTGACGAACATGGCGAGGTCCGTCATTTTGAAGCCCAATTTCGGCGGAAAGACGGCTCCATAATTTGGATGCTCTTCTCCGCCCGGGTGTATCCCGAGCAGGGATGGCTGGAGGGAGTTATGGAGGATATCACCAGCCGTGTGGAGGCTGAGGAACGGCTGCGCTACTTGAGCTACCATGATATCCTAACCGGGTTATACAACCGGACTTTCATGGAAGAAGAACTGGAGCAGCGGGCCAATGATCCGAAGGTTTCTGTTATCATCGGTGATGTCAACGGCCTTAAGCTGGTTAATGATGCTTTCGGCCATGAACAGGGAGACAGGCTGCTTGTCAAGATCGCCGAAATACTGACCCAGACCGTGGGAGAAAAAGGGACTGTTGTCCGCTTTGGCGGGGATGAATTTGCTATAATCTTACCTAATCAGGGACAGGAAGAGGCTCAAGCAATAATTAGAGAAATTCGACGGCGCTGCCGAGAAAGCAGCAGCCATGTCATCATGATGCCCAGTCTAGCGCTGGGGAGGGCCACTAGACGAGGACTAGATGAACCGCTGCGGAGAGTGGTCCGCCGAGCTGAGGACCGCATGTACTCACAAAAACTCACGGAAAGCAGCAGCCACCGCAGTGCCATATTGGCCTTCTTAACCAGTACCCTGCGGGAAAAAAGCTTCGAAACAGAGGAACACGCGCAGCGGACCCGTAAGCTGGCCCTAGATATTGGAAAGGCTTTGGGCCTAGGGGAAAGCGACCTTTCGGCCCTAGCACTGCTGGCCACTTTACATGACATTGGCAAAGTGAGCGTTGAAGACTCTATCCTGCGAAAGCCGGGGCCGCTAACTCCCCAGGAATGGGAGGAAGTTCGCAAACATCCGGAGGTCGGCTACCGAATCACCCTTGCTTCTCCAGAACTGGCCTCCATATCCGAAGCCATCCTTGCCCATCACGAGTGGTGGGATGGCACTGGATATCCCCGAGGACTTAAAGGAGAGGAGATCCCTCTCCTGGCTAGAATCATTGCCCTAGTCGATGCCTACGATGTCATGACCCACGGCCGGCCCTATAGACAGGCAATGACCAAGGAGCAGGCGATACAGGAGCTGAGGCGGCTTGCCGGTGAACAGTTCGATCCCCGCTTGGTAGAAGTATTCACCGGAATGCTCAGCGCGGAAATGGGAGCCTAACAGAAGCTGGAATCCGCTGGAGACCCCTCTCCACAACGCCCAGCTTGCGGCAGCTGAAGGATGAAACCTAGTCCCTGGTTTTGTCTTGAGTCCCCCTGGGTAAAAATTCAAATTGAGAGAGGGGGACTGATGGATGGCCATTAAATGGACGCCCAGCCTGGCGGTTGGGATCGAGAAAATTGATGAACAGCACAGGGTTCTCTTTGAAAGGATTAATGCACTTATTGAAGCCTGCAATCAGGGTAAGGGCAAAGACAGGGTGGCAGAGCTGATCACCTTCTTAAAGGACTATGTGGTGTTCCACTTCCGGGATGAACAGCAAATCATGCTGAACTACAAGTACCCGCAATACGAGCAGCACAAGAAGCTGCATGATAGATTCATTGAAAGTTTAAACGAGCTAAATAAAGAGCTGGAAGAGCAAGGACCTGGACTGGCCTTGGTTCTCAAGACCAATCGGTTGGTGGTAGATTGGTTGATCAATCATATCAGCAAGGTAGATACACAGCTGGCTGCTCACATACGAAACAGCGGAAGCTGATAGAATTACGGACGGCCCCTGCTGCAAGCAGAGGCCGTTTCTTGCAAATACAGATTTGATTCATGGTCTGTCTTCTAGACACCCCTAGTTATTATAGAACGGCTTCCGAAAGCTCTAACTCTACTGCGGCACGCTTTCGAACTTGATGTCGTGCATAGAAGAAGCCGACCACCTGACCAATCCCTGCCAATGTCCAAGTCACTGGATAGCACAAGAACAGCACTACCACTGTTGGATACCAGGCAAAGACTGTGACTAGCCACACGATCCGCATGAGGCAAGCACCTACTAGTGTAGATAGCATGGGGAGTATAGAATAACCCATGGCCCGGGTCAGGCCGGGAAATACATTCATGATGCCGGCGGAGAAATAGGCGGCAATCATCATCTTCATCCGCACCATTCCTATTTCAATGACTTCCGGATTAGAGGTGTAAAGGCCAAGTAGTGAGCGGCCAAAGAGCAGTACAACGCTGCCTAAGACGAGCCAGGTGGTGAAAATCAGGACTACGCATACTCTAGCGATGTCATCAATCCGATCGTATTTTTTCGCGCCCATGCTCTGCCCGGTGAAGGTAATGGCTGCGTTGTAGTATCCATTCACGGCAGTACTGACAAAACCCTCCACATTACTGGAAGCAGCATTGGCAGCTACAACAACTGAACCGAAGGAGTTGACAGCCGATTGGATC
>JAAYHH010000163.1 GCA_012735435.1 Bacillota bacterium
AAGCCGATGATCCGCATCGATTATCCCGATGCAGTGTACCGGACTGAGAAAGCTAAATTTGAAGCGGTGGTGGAGGAAGTTTGCCAGCTTCATGCCCAGGGTCGGCCGGTTTTGGTGGGGACTATCTCCATCGAAAAATCGGAAATGCTGAGCAGGATGCTGCAGCAGAGGGGCATTCCCCACTCAGTTCTCAATGCCAAGCACCATGACATGGAAGCTGAAATTGTTAAGCAAGCCGGTCAGAGGGGAGCAGTGACCATTGCCACCAATATGGCCGGACGGGGTACCGACATCGTCTTAGGTGAAGGTGTAAACGAACTGGGTGGACTTCATATCATCGGAACTGAACGCCACGAAAGCCGCCGCATTGATAACCAGCTCCGGGGCCGGGCTGGCCGTCAGGGTGATCGCGGTTCCTCCCGCTTTTACGTTTCTCTGGAAGATGATCTGATGCGGTTGTTTGGTTCTGAGCGGGTATCGGCCATCATGGAGCGCCTGGGCTGGGAAGCCGATGAGGCCATTGAGCATCCCCAGATCAGCAAGGCAATCGAGAATGCCCAGAAGCGCCTGGAAGCTTACCATTTTGATATCCGCAAACAGGTGCTGGAATATGACAATGTCATGAACCAGCAGCGGGAGACCATCTACGGCCAGCGGCGGACAGTGCTGGAGAGGGGAGACCTTCGGGAAAACATTCTGGATATGCTGCAGCGCCAGGTGGATTTTGCCCTGGATTTCTATGCCGATGATAAGCTTCCCCAGGAGGATTGGGATCTGGTCAGCCTTAACCAGCGGATTGGTGAAATCACCAACCAGGCAGTAAGGCTGACGCCCCAGGACCTATCCGGCAAGACCCGGGAGGAGCTGCGGGATCTTTTGATCAACCGCATAACTGCCGCTTATGAAGAGCGGGAGCGGACTATTGGCGAGGAGCAAATGCGGGAGCTTGAACGGCTCATTCTTCTCAGGGTCATGGACAGCAAGTGGATGGAGCACCTTCGGGCTATGGATGATCTGAGGGAAGGAATTGGCCTTCGGGCTTACGGGCAGCGGGATCCCTTAATGGAATACAAGTTCGAAGCCTATGAGATGTTCCAGGCCATGCTCCAGGAGATGCAGGAGGATGTGGTTCAGCTCCTGTTCCGGGTAAGGCTGGTTACAGAGGAACAGCGCCGGCAGCAGGACCGCTTGCGTCAAGCTGTCACCAATCGGAACGGCGATGGAGACGGCGGGCATAAGCAGGTTCCAGTGCGCCGGGAGAGAAAGGTAGGCCGCAACGAGCCCTGTCCCTGCGGCAGCGGCAAGAAGTACAAGAGGTGCTGCGGCAAATAGATGGAAGAAGGACCTATGCAGGCGAGGAAGGAGTGCCGTAAGTGATTTGGGAAGTGGAGCTACCGGAAATAGAAGAACGGCTAGAGGAGCTGCAGATTAAGGCAGCGGAAATGGGGGATTATCTTTGACGTAGCTAACCGGGAGAAGCAGGTTAGCGAATATGAGGCCGTCATGGCTGAGCCGGGGTTTTGGGATGATCCCGAGGCGGCACAGAAGGTCATAGATAAGCTCAATGCTGTGAAGCGGCCTCTGATCCTTTGGCAGGAACTAAACAGCAAGCTGGAGGATCTTGTGGTGCTGTTGGAATTGGCCAGGGAAGAAAAGGATGAAGCAGCCATCGGGGAGGTCAAGGAAGAGCTGGAACTCGCGGCCAAGGAGCTAGATGAGCTGGAGCTTAATACTCTAATGAGCGATCCCCATGACGGGGCCAATGCGTATCTATCCATCCATGCCGGGGCCGGGGGTACCGAAGCCCAGGATTGGGCCCAGATGCTCTTGCGAATGTACACCCGCTGGGCGGAAACTAGGGGATTTGAAACCGATGTCATCGATCTGCTGCCGGGGGATGAGGCCGGCATCAAGAGTGCAACTTTGCTGATCAAGGGTGAAAACGCCTTCGGCAATCTCCGGGCGGAAAAGGGGGTCCACCGCTTGGTGCGGATCTCGCCCTTTGACGCTTCGGGGCGCAGACACACATCCTTTGCATCGGTTGATGTCATCCCCGAGGTTCAGGATAACGATGATATTGAGATTGACCCCAATGACCTCCGGATCGATACCTATCGGGCCAGCGGCGCCGGCGGCCAGCATGTTAACAAGACAGAGTCTGCTGTCCGTATCACCCATATCCCCACCGGTATCGTGGTGCAGTGTCAAGGGGAGCGGTCCCAGCATGCCAACCGGGAACGGGCGATGCAGCTCCTCAGGGCCCGCCTCTTGGAGAAGAAGCGGGCGGAGCAGGAGGCCAAGATGGCAGAACTCCGGGGCGAACAGAGCGAAATCGCCTGGGGAAGTCAGATTCGCTCCTATGTCTTCTGTCCGTATACCATGGTCAAGGACCATCGGACCGAGCATGAAACCGGCAATGTCGAGGGTGTGATGGATGGAGACATCGATCCCTTCATCCATGCCTATCTGCGCTGGAATACCCAGCGATCTAACTCAAAATAGGGGCGGTACAAATTAGACAGTATAAGAAGGGGCAAGGAGCGGGACAGGAGGCTGCAGCTTCCGGGTTCCGGGAGGAGGTCAGGGAATGCGTGAAATCATCTGGGCAGTTGTTATCGCCCTGGTATTGGCGGTTTTGAGCCAATTCCTGCTTCCTCCGGTATTGGAAAATAAGGTGGAAGAGGCCCTAAAGGAAAGACTAACTGAGGTTGAGTACCTCAAGGTGGATATTCAGGCCTGGCCGGCAGTGGCCAGCTTAGCGGGCCGCTTCCACTCAGTCTATATTGAAGCCAGGGATTTCCTAATCGATGATCTCTCGATAGGGGCCTTTATCGTTCAGGGTCGGGATGTCCGCCTTAATCCCGGGGTCCTCTACCGCAATGGAGAGATCCTCCTGGAGAATGCAGCTGACCTGCGGGTTACTGTCCTATTTACAGAAGATGGAATCAACCGGTATTTCTGGGAGAAAGTCGATCCAGGCAAGAAGTTCAGAATCCTCCTGAAAGAAGATGGAACGGTCCTGCGAGGAACCCTCGCCTTCCTGGGCCAGGAGCTTGATGTAAACCTGCAGGGTGTTTTTGCGATCCGGGAGGGAACCAGAATCGTCTTTATACCGAAAGCCTTGACTGTGGAGCAGCTGCAGATCCCTCAATTTCTGCTGCAAAGTCTGGTGGAAGACAAGGCTTTGATTATGGACCTAGAGGGATTGCCGGTGCCGCTAGTGGTAGATGAGATTAGGCTGGCAGAAGGGCAGCTGTATGCTTTCGGGCATTATGAGAAGTAGCGGGAGAGCTGGAGGGACCGTCGCTGTGGAGAGATTGATCATAGTACTGCTCATCCTGGGGCTAATTTCCGGGATCGGGGTAGGTGCCCAGCGGCTGCTGCTGGAAAGGGACTTTAGGACGGTAGAGCTGGCGGTAGACTTAAATGACCTGCTGGCCGGCTCCAAGATTGAACGCCTCCCAGAAGTCATGGAGACAATTGAACCCTGGGGTGTTGACAGCATCGTATTGACAGCTGACCCCGCCCAGGGATGGACTCCCCAGGAGCTGAGGGAGGTGGCCGCGGTCCTTAAGGAAAAGGGCTGCCGGGTGCTCCTTAAGGTGGGGAGCGGTGATGAACTGCACGATATAAAGGACCGCGGGCGGGCCGGTGGAGGCTCATCTTTGGAGAGCTTCAGTGTAGAGGAAGTCGCTGCCTTAGTATCCCTGGTGGAACCTGAGGTAATTATGTTTGGAGGAGATGAGGTAGCCGGCTATCCCCATGAGATTGCCAAGATGGCCTCCCTCCTAAAGGTTATGGGCGTCCGCTTTGGGCTGCAGGAGTTTGCCGGGCAGCGGGGGGAAACTGAGCTGGCACGTTCTGCACCTCTCCATGTGGTTAGGGTACATACCATTTACCCAAAGGAATTGTCCCGCTATGATGTTGAGGGCGGGGCAGCCAGGTTTCTAAGGGCTGTAAAGGAGCGGTCGTATCGTCTCCTTTATGTGCGGTTCTGGCCGGAGGACCCGGGGGCCGGTGCCCGCCTAATAGAGGAGCTCAGAACCTCTTTGGCAGCTTCGGGGTATACCCAAGGGAGAGCGCCTAGCTTACCCCCTTGGCAGAGCCATTGGGTGTATTTTGTTGCGGCCTTAGGGGCTTGGGCGGCGGCCGGATTGTGGCTGGGGCAGGTCTTGGAAAGCTCCTTGGGCAGCTGGTGGAGGCCGCTGTACCAACTGGCTGCCGCGGCTGCATTCCTAGGCGTAGCTGGCCTGTTTTTCTTTTTTGACCAAATACTGGCCCGGCAGGTACTGGCGTTTTTGGCTGCTATTACCTTTCCAGTCTTAGCTGTCATTCCCCAGCGCTGGGGGATGGGGGCGCTGCAGCAAGGCGCGCCGTCTAGTGGTGGAACTGAGTCTTATCGCAGCACTGTCTATCCCGGCCTTTCCAGAGGGAAGGCCGCGGGATGGAGCTTAATGCAGTTTGTCGGGTCTGTGGCGATTGTTGCAATCGGTGCAGCGGTGATGGTGGCCGCCCTGGGGGATTTCCGCTTTATGTTGAAACTTGCTGAGTTCCGGGGCGTCAAAGCCATGTCCATACTGCCGGTCCTAACGGCAGCCGTTGGGGCAATCGGCTTTGCCAGGGATTTAGGAAAGCCCATGGGGCTTAGGGAGCGGTGGCGGGAAATGCCGGTATGGGCTAGGGCAGTTCTTGCGGCAGCTGTTCTCGGCATTGTCGTGATTTATGTTGGACGGACAGGCAATTTCATCATTCCCGTGCCGGAGCTTGAGGTGCGGATCCGGGAGTTCCTAGAGCAGGCTTTTCCCTACCGGCCGAGAACTAAGGAATTTCTCATCGGCCATCCCCTATTGATCCTGGGTTTTGGGCTGTATGCCTCGGGAGATGAGCGCCTGGGCCTGGCCTGCATCGTGCCCGGAACCATCGGCCAGATTTCACTGCTCAATACCTTTGCCCATATCCATTCACCCCTGGCAGCCTCCATATCTCGGTCTTTCTGGGGGCTGGTTTTGGGTGCTTGTTTGGGAAGTGCCCTGCTTTGCATTGCCCTATTGGTGCTGGGTAGGAGAACCGGGGACTAGGAGGCGGGGTGTTGGCCATGGAAGGCGGAACAGAGACAACCTTCATAATCTCCGGCTACTACGGTTTTGGCAATGTGGGAGATGAGGCGGTTTTAGCCGCCATTCTCCAGCAGCTGAGAAGCCTTGCGCCTGGGTCCCGGTGTATTGTCATTTCCGGGGATCCGGCAAGAACCGCTGAGGAACACGGTGTTGAGGCTGTCCACCGCCTTGACATTACGGGCCTGTGGTCAGCCTTGCGGCAGGGAACGGTGTTTATCAGCGGAGGAGGGACGCTCTTTCAGGATGTGACCAGCTCCCGCTCTTTGTATTACTACCTGCTGATGATAGTTTTTGCCTGGAGCTTCGGTTTGCCGGTGATTATCTACGGACAGGGAATCGGCCCCTTAAGGTCCCGGTGGAATCGGCTGCTCACCCTCAAGGCACTGGGGCTGGCCAGGTTGGTTATTGTCCGGGACCGAAAGGCCTATGAACAGCTTTTGGCCTGGGGATTTGATGGGAGGCGGCTGTGCCTTGGTAGTGACCCGGTGGTTACCCTGAAAGCCGAATCCGGCCGGGATTCCAGGAGGCTTATTTGCCAGAGCCTCGGTGATAAGCTGGTGCCCCAAAAACCAGTACTTCTGGTCTCTTTGCGGCCGTGGCCGAATCTTGATGCCAGCCTGCCCGCGGTTGCTGGGGTCCTGGATGAGCTTTCCCGGGAGGGCTGGCAGGTGGTGTTTGTACCGTTTCAGTTTGAAGCCGACTCCCCTGTTTGCCAAAGGTGCGCAGGCT
>JAAYHH010000164.1 GCA_012735435.1 Bacillota bacterium
CATCATCCCCTGCGGCAGGACGCATGATCCGCCGATGCTTTTCCCGCATTTTTTCGCGGTTGGCAGCAGGCGGCCAAAGTTCCCCTACTGCATCTTCCCGCATCGCGGCTGCCAAATTAGTATATACAAAGGGATTCTCCCTAGTGAGGCTCCCAATTAGGTCCTTTACCTTATGCCTATGGGTTTTCCCCTGGACTGGACAGGGGCTGGGCATCGGTACATACGATAACGTCTCGATAAACTCTTTGATCTCCGCTTCCCGCAGATAGACCAAAGGGCGGATCACCGTAACATTGGTTTTATGCAAATAAGACTTCGGAAGGAAGGTCTGTATTCTGCCGGAGTACAGCTGACTCATAAGAAAAGTCTCTACAGCATCATCATGATGATGGGCATAGGCTACCTTGTTATAGCCGCTGGCAGCTGCCGTCTGGTTAACTACGGCCCGGCGGAAATAGGCGCAGCTGGAGCAGGGATTTTCCCGCCGTCTGTGAAGGGCTATTTCAGCGATCTGGGTCTTTTGGACGATCAAAGGAACATCCAGCTGCCGGCAAAAATCCTCCAAAAGGGGCACATCCGATGGCTTCTCAAACCCCAGGTCCACATGGACTGCTCCCAGTTCAAACCGAAAGGGCGAACTCTCTTGGAGCACCCGCAGTGCATAAAGGAGAAAGGAGCTGTCCTTGCCGCCGGAAAAGCCAACCAGCACCCGGTCTCCATCTTCTAGAAGTTCAAATTCAATAACTGCCCGCCATATCTTTCTTGCATAATTCCTAGGTAATGCCAGCTCCACAATACTTCCTCCTAAATTCCTGCCGCAGCTAAAGTTCTCTTTCCTCTCCCATGCCCGCATACTTAGACTGGAAAGAAACGTTCCTCCAGCATGGCACACAGAGCATGATAAACCGGCAAATGGGCTTCCTGTACCAGGTGGGTTTCCGAATACGGCACATTGAGCAAAACATCTGCATAGTCCTTAAGGGCCCCGCCTCCTTCACCGGTGAAAGCCGCAACCTTCATGCCCCGGGCTTTGGCGACAATGGCAGCAGCAACTACATTGCGGGAATTTCCAGAGGTAGAAAGGGCCCAGAGGACATCGCCTTCTTGACCCAGCGCATTCACCTGTTGGGCAAAGAGCATGTCTCCAGCAATATCATTGATCACTGCTGTGGCGACGGCAGTTTGGGAGACCAGGGAAATGGCAGGCATACCCTGTTGGAGTAGGCCCGCGATTCTCTCACCTTCTGCGCCTCCAACGTCAGCTAAGCGCTTCTTAAGGGCAGCCTCCAGCGGCCGCTTTTTCAAAAATCCCTTCAAGAGCTCCCCCGCAATATGCTCTGCATCAGCGGCACTGCCGCCGTTCCCGCAAAGGAGCAGCTTCTTCCCTGATGCGTATGCTGCTTCTGTCAAAAGGTATGCCGACCAAATTGGTTCAGCCAGGGTCCTTAGGTCTTGGCGGCGGGTCAACAGGTCCTCCAAATGGATCCGGGGATTCGTCATCCACCTTCCCTCCCGTTTGAGTACCGTTCTGACTCGGTATCACTCCAGAATAAGTATACCACAGGGAGTTCTCCGGCAACATGACGTAAAAAAAATCAGAGCCGGAGGAAGTCCTCCAGCTCTATGTCTATTTCTCTTTTTCCTTCTGGATGCCAAACCGCGGGTTGACTACTTCCCTGCCAAGAGACAGATAGCATCAGCGAAGATAGCTGTGTTCCGGAGTAATTCGTCAACCGTTGCGTATTCATCCTCCCGGTGAATGTTCCGCTGATCTTCAGGGAAGACCGGTCCAAAGGCCACGGCATTGTCCAAGGCCCGTGCATAGGTACCTCCGCCTATGGCCAACGGCTTACCCTTTTCGCCGGTGTATTTCTCGTAAACCTTAAGGAGCTGCTGGACCAGGAAGCTGTCCTCCGGTACGTGGAGACTCCGCTGGCTGTGCCCTGGTTCTACAGTTACGCCATACTCAGCGGCAGCTTGTTTAATGGGATCCACTATCTCCACCTGCTGTTTTGTCACTGGATAGCGGATATCCACATCCACATAGGCCTGATCATTTTCGTAATTGAGCACTCCAATACTTAACGTAAGATCCCCCGACACCGAATCACTGAATCCAACACCCATGGATTGGCCGTTGGTCTCAAGACCGATATGGGCACTCACCAGCCGGACCAGCTGGGTTACAGCAGAAGAATCCAGGGCATAACCAGCCTCCATGATTCTATCTAGTGCCTGGAGCATGTAGGCAGCGGCATTGATACCGGACTCGGGAGTTGAGGCATGGCCTGCCAGACCTGTGACCGTTAGTGTCAGTACCCCGCTATCCAAGGAAGCCTCAACCTGAGGATAAGGATCCTTAGCCAATGCCTTGGCGATCTCGGCTGCCTCTTCAAGGGCACTTTGGTCCCCGCTCAACCGGCAGGTGCATTGGCCAGGGATCATGTTAGGCCGGTGGCCTCCCTGCAGTTCCAATACTTTAAGCACCTTACCATCTCCCGCGGCATCGGCCTTGCCTGAGCTGAGAAGCCGTACGTGGACAATACCTTTCTCCACATTGACCACCGGATATGTAGCATCGGGGACAAAGGCCATTGTCGGCATTTCATCATGCTGGCAGTAATAATGGATTCCCCGCCAGCCCGATTCTTCATTGGTCCCGAAGATTATCCGAACCCGGCGCTTTAGCGGAATCTCTGCATCCATCACAGCCTTTAGGGCGTATATGGCGCTGATGGCTGGCCCTTTGTTGTCGGTGGCGCCCCGCCCGTATATCTTACCGTCTTCCACAACCCCTTCAAAGGGAGGCTTCGTCCACCCTTCACCAGCGGGCACTACGTCCAAATGGCAGAGTATCCCCACCATCTCATCGCCGGATCCGTACTCGGCGTAACCAGCATACCCATCCAGGTTCTTGATCTTGAGCCCCAGCTTGTCGCTGAGCTCCAGCACATACTCCAGTGCCTTGTTGACATCCTCTCCTAAGGGCATCCCCGGCTGAGGGGTTCCTTCAATACTGGGAATCCGCAAAAGTTCCTGAGTGCTTCTGATGATTTCCTCCTTGTGCTTTTCGGCATAGCTCATGAAATCCATATCCATCTTCCTTTCCGCCGCCAGTCTCAGCCGTTCAGGCTGCCGGCCTCGTATGCCTCCCAACTGTTCACTTTAATCTTCAAGGGCCACTTTCTTGGCCACCATGCGGTCTTTATCGATGACAAAGTCGGAGAATACCGTTGGTACTGCCTTTTGCAGAAGCTCCAGCATCTGGATGCAGATGGTGCGGATCTCCCATTGGGCTGCCTGTTCGCACCGGACGCTGAATATATGCCGCCACTCCCTCAGGTTGGCGGAGATGACAATTTCACTGGTCACCGCATTGGGCAGCACGAACCGGGCATCTTGTTTAGGAATGCCCAGCTCCTGAAGCTCCCCGTAAGCCTTCCTGATCTCCTCCATGAGGTTCTGAAAACGCTCCAAGGCAGCTTGGTTGGCCTGTATTGTAGGAGGTATTACATAGTCAAAGTTCTCCTCTGAAACATACCGCTGTGACTGCTGAGAAAAGGATGCCAGACGGTGCCGCACAATCTGGTGAGTAAATGCCCTAGAGCCGCCCTTTATTCGAAAGGTAGCATAAGCATGCTCCAACACAGATAAATGCTCGTGGCGAAGCAGCATGCGGATGAATCTCTGCTCACTGCCGGGCTTACTCCGATCATGTGATAAATAACAGGTGCGCCCTGCAAGTTCAATCAGCTTTTCTGCATCAGGGGTAATGGCCAATAGCTTAACTTCTGCCATTTAGCTGCCCCTCCTTTCTGACTTCATAGGCTGCAGTATACAGTCCTATCGAACCCACTTCTTAATGCACTTCTTACAGTATTCCACATCATCGGTAGTTATCCTCCGGGTGGAGATAGGCCTCGACAAGTCCAGCATCTTGCTGCACACGGGCAGCACAGGGGCAATAAAAAAGCGCAGCCGATAGATCATCAGCTGCACTCTAGCGATTTCTATTTACTTAAGGGAACTTCCTTATGCTCCAGGGATCAAGGAAAGACCGGATACCCGAGCATCCCGCATCACTTCTACGTAAAACTCGGTCCCCATGGGTATCACTACATCCTTGCCCTTCACAAACCATGCCCCAGCTAGGCCAATGGGACCAAGAAGGATGGCTCCCGCCATTCCGGCGCCGGCAGCCAGCTCCAAGGATTTGTTTTTCTCAGTGGCCTTTTCCTCCATGACCAGGGCTACAGGACTTCCGTCAATGGCCGAAAGCGTGCCGAAATCTACAACCAGCCGCCCATC
>JAAYHH010000165.1 GCA_012735435.1 Bacillota bacterium
CCGACATGGTGGCCGGTGAGCCGCCCGCGAGAAGAGCCTCACGCAGTTCCACAATTTTGACCGGAACCTTGGTGAGCCCGGAGAGCACCTCTTGCAAAGCTCGGATGAAGTTCTGGTCAAGTTCGTCCGGCAGTGTACGCTTCTTGATGAAGCCATCCACCAGCTTGCGCTGTTCGGGTTTGAGCAGATTCATGTTCTCCTTGGTGGTCGGGTCTTCGAGGTTGGCAAGTAGTGTCTGAACCCAGTTTTCAACCAACTTATCCAACTCACAGTCCAGGACCTCGAGCATCGTAGCTGCGTGAGCCGTGGGCGGTTCCGCGACCGGTTTGAAGTTGCAGTGCGGGCAGACCGGCGAAGCCTCCAATTCCTGCTCTGTAAGTGCAAAGCAGCTCTTCAATCCGGCGAGCCGGTTCTGGAAATCCGAGAGGTGCTGGCGCGGCATCAGTTCGATTGTGGAGAGCTTCTGCAGGTCCTTGAGCCGTTCGTCGCCCATGAGCTGGGCCTTGTGCTTGTCTTCGTTCACGCCGAGACGTGCTTTGGCGTGCATGGAAAGGTAGACCAGCAGGTAGGTCTTCTTGAGGTCGCTGAGCTTACGCTGAGTCTGCTGGCGGAATGCCACCACACTCCGCTTGGTCGGGTCACATATCTGGGCAAGGATTTGATCTCGTGCTGTTTTTATCTCGTCGATCCACTCGTGACCTGTGGGCAGAACCGCCTCGGCGGTGGAGAGGTACGAGGCCGTGGACCCGAAATCGACAACCAACTCCTCCAGCAACTCAATCTCGGCAAGGGATTCTAGCCCACTACGCTGAGTGGTCACTTCCGAGGCGTCATAGCGAAAGTTTTTGAGCTTGCCAGTTGTTGTATAGGCTTGCATGGATTCAAGGAAGGTCTTGGTTTCGTCCAGCTTCGCACGGAACTTATTGCTTTCATCCTCGGTCAACAGGCTACGGCCCCAGAAGAACAATCCGGTCTGCATGCTCTGCTGCACCAGCACCAACCGTTCGACAGAGTTGATAACGGCCTTCTGTAACTCTTGAACCGGTTCGTCTTTGCCCTGGGTAACCAGTTGCGCCATGCCAGGCGTGAGTCCGAGCAGTTCAAAAAGTGCCTTGAGCGCCGGAAGGTTCCAATCCTTAGGACGTTCGATGTGTTTAAACTGAGTTAATTCCTCTATCCTGGTACCAGCCAATTGCACTAGGTTAGTAGCATCAAACTTATTTCCCGGAATGGAAAGGACAATTTCACCAGCATAAACCAACACAGCCATCAGCACCATAGCCCATTCAGGTTCTAGTCGTAATGATTCTGGAGCTAAGTACTCTACACCAAGTACATCCTTAATCAACTCGGAGCGATTAAGCACTTGTCCTTGTCCTTTAAGCTTCGCTATGTTGAGGATATACTTAATGTACCTAGAACGATAAGGGTCAAGTCGGTCTCCATCAAGAAGCTCCAACGCATCCAATACTGCAACAGCCTGCTTCGTACGGTTTAGTCCAGCAATTGCGCGAAGGGCATCTTGTGCAGCCTGTGCTCGGTTCGCGCCCGTGATAAGCACCGAAAAGAACGGATACTCAGGAGCCTGGTCCTGGAACGTCGTTCCTAGACAGATGCCCCCAATGGTGTTTATCAAATCACGGAAGTTTATGCGTTCGTGGGAGCTGATTCCGGAAAGTTCTCGTATAGACTTGCCTTTTACCCATTCGGCCAGAGGCTTTGTTCGTCCTTGGTAAGATACATCGAACGCAATAGTCATGTTCTTCTGAAGCCACTCTACAAGATTGCGTAGGGAAATCAATGACTTGGATTCGTATGTGGATTTAGCATGACCGGAAGCTGTTGAGGCAAGATCCAGTGCTGCGGCGTAGCTTTTAAGCGATGTGCGGAACTCTTCGTCAATGTTAGTGATGCGAAAGAAGAGTTCTTCTGGTTTTTTTTCGTCCTTAAAATGCGGAGCATCAAAAGGCTGAATAAAATAAATATAAAAGTCCCTTGGCGGGACAGCAGTAGAGCGTTCGTTAGGCGCTCCGAAGAAAAGGTATCCTTGGCGTGCGGCCTTACGTTCCAGCCATTCTATTTCGTGCTGCCAGATTTTGTAGCCAGTGACATATGTCTGATCGGTACATTCCATGACCCGTCGGAGCGCCTCGTAATAATAGCGATCGAGTTGCGAGGAATCGAGACTCTCTGCCCGCCTCTCAATGAGTGCATCGTAATCATCGGTTTTTTTAAGGTCTAGGTAATATTGGTGATTGTCTGAATTTGACGAAATGAACTGGCCGCTGACTGTCCTAATGATTTCACGAAGAACTGTCTCAACCTGAGAGAGCAAATCGTCGGCTGGATCTCCGCCAAGCTCCTCGATACCCGGCTGGAAAAGGCACAATCCATCCCGAAGTTCTTCTGCTGTTGCACCCAAGGGAGCATAAATGTCTCCAGTTGTTAGTCTGTGAACCGAGAGTGCGTGAATGAGCTGGGTCGCCATTGGTCTGTATGCCGGTCTAGTAAAGGCCTGTTGTATACGAGATTCAAGTACCATGCTGCAATCGATTACCGCTTTGATGTCCGGAACAGCTCTGAAGGAAGGGTTCTCACACAACGTGGTCCAGTAAACGTCATAGGAAATAATGCCAGGGTGATCCTCTGGTAAATTTTGATCAATAAGTTTCTTTATTGACAGTGAAATGGTCTTGAGGACCTCGCGTTTTTCTACCGCTGTTACCCGTTCGAAGGTATCTATATAGTCTGGATGTACTGGGAAAAGATTTACAAATTCATCCATACGCTCATTCATGTGACCATAATACTTAGCAAAAGGAGTCAAGTATTCCCTGATTTTTAGCTGGTGTTCAGCTGTCTTCTTGAGCAGTCGTTCGGCTACTACGAACTTAACGTCTCTACGGGCAATGAGGATTTGTTCGAAGCGGTCCTTCACCCGGCGGATGCTGTCGGCCACAAAAGAAAAACGGGGGCTGTCAAAAATAGCTTCCTGAACACCTGCGATGAAGCGAAAACGCAGGTCTTTGCAAACCTCACCGACTTCGCGCAGGAAGTTAAGATCAAGAATGAGTTCCTGGTCCTTGCGTGTCCGCAGGTAGTCTAGCAATTCATCTACTACTAATAGCAGGCCGTGATCTGGAAACTCTTTATGGAATGCGGTCATCAAATCTTCAAATGACCTTTTGTTGTTGGACACCTTGTCTGCAGATGGGAAAGTATACGATACACCCATCACAGACAGGTGCTCCTCTAGTTCTGCCACTAGAATATCACGAAGGGACATAGTCGTAGATCCTATTTCAGTTCTAATAACCTTGAACTGCCCACTGATACTGGCGGCGGCATTTGCCACGCTTTTGTCATTCAAGTATTTCACAAGATCCCCGTTTTCAGCTAGTGCAGAAATAACGGACATGAGGTGCGATTTACCGGTACCGTAGTTGCCAACTACCAAAAGCCCCTTGTTGTCCATAGGCTGGTCAAACTGAAGCTGAGGAATGACTATGCTGACCAACTTCTCGGCCATCTCCGAGGAAATCACGTAGGTTTTGACAAGTTGTTGGGCAACGGTAGCCTCATCGGCTGTACGTAGCTGAATTATGGATTCGATAGGTTCAAATTGGATCAGGTCACAGTATTTCATCTCATTTGCCCTCCTGTTTATTCCTTGCTCTCATGCAACAACCACTGTGTTCACTACTAGGAAATCTTGTAATGGGTATCTTTTGTATTCTGGGTGATCCGGCTCTGCATAGGCTATATACTCGCGGTCGACTAAGCCGCTCCACGACGCAACCAGAGTTTTGTTTCGCGAAATACCTTGCAGTAGACGTAACGGGTCCTGCTTGAGCGAGAGATCGAAAAGTATTTCAATGTTATCTAGCAGAACCACTTCGACTGCTGGTGCATCCAAAATCTCAAAAAGGATACGCTGTAACTGCAAAGCACGTTGGCGCTCCGTAAGATCAAGCAAACGCTTGGAAAG
>JAAYHH010000166.1 GCA_012735435.1 Bacillota bacterium
GCCAAGGGCTTCATCTTGACAAACCACTGCTTGCTGAGAATGGGCTCAACGGTATGATCGCAGCGGGTACAGGCGCCAACGGCATGCTGGTGTTCTTCTATCTTTTCCAAAAGGCCCTGGGCCTCAAGATCCCGGATTATTGCCTTCCGGGCTTCATAGCGGTCCATACCATGGTACTTGCCCCCGGCTTCGGTGACTTTGGCATCGCCGTCCAAGACCAGAATAGACTCAAGGTTGTGCCGCTGACCCACTTCAAAGTCGTTGGGGTCATGGGCAGGGGTAATTTTGACTACTCCGGTGCCGAACTCCATATCCACATAGTCATCGGCAATAATAGGGATCTCCCGCTCCATCAAGGGAAGAATGCACTTCTTGCCGACCAAGTGCTGGTAGCGTTCATCCTTGGGATTTACCGCCACCGCCGTATCTCCCAACATGGTCTCCGGCCGGGTAGTTGCTACCACTAGATATTCACCGGAACCATCCGCCAACGGGTATTTTATATGCCAGAGATTGCCGGCGGTATCCTTGTGCTCTACCTCGATATCCGACAAGGCAGTGCGGCAGCGGGGACACCAGTTAATAATATAATCCCCCTGGTAAATCAAGCCCTTGTTGTACAGCTCGACGAATACCTCTCTCACAGCCCGGGAACAGCCTTCGTCCATGGTAAAGCGTTCCCGATCCCAGTCACAGGATACCCCTAAACGCCGCAGCTGATGGAGAATACGGCCCCCGTATTCTTCCTTCCATTCCCAAACCCGTTCGACGAATTTTTCCCTTCCCAGATCGTAGCGGCTCTTGCCCTCGGTCTGCCTAAGGTGCTCCTCCACCCGGGCTTGGGTCGCAATCCCGGCATGGTCCATCCCGGGAATCCATGTGGTATTGTAACCCTGCATTCGCTTCCAGCGAATGAGAATATCCTGCATGGTTTCATCCATTGCGTGCCCCAGATGGAGCTCGCCGGTAATATTGGGAGGCGGGATTACGATACAAAAGGGTGGCTTGTCTTTATCAACCTCGGCATGAAAATACCCCGACTCTTCCCAGATTTTATACCATTTGGCTTCCACAGCATGGGGATCGTAGACAGTTGGAATCTCCTTCCCCACTGCGGGTGCCGCTTTCTTGGCTTCAGTGATTTCCGCCATTCCGAACGCCCTCCTCCTTCAGCATTGTAAGCATATCCAAGTATCAAAAAAAGCTCCCGCCCAAAAGGACGAAAGCTTCCAAACTTCCGCGTTACCACCTTATTTCCGCCAATGGGACACCATAAGCCTGGGGTTCCACCATCGGCGGCACTCTAAGCTGTAACGGGCTGACCCGATCATTCCTACTGACTGCACACCCAGGCAGTATTTTACAGTTCTGCACTTCCACAGCTGGGTACAGCGTTCAGATGATGACTCAAGGGCGACCTTCGACAATCCCTGCCGAGGAGATCTTCCAGCCGCTGAATCTCCCTCTCTTGCGGCGGTTGACTGCCTACTCCTCCCTCTCACCGTCTTCAATATGCAGCAATTTCTTTCTAATTCTACCCGACCCCAGCCGTGAAGTCAATAGTCTTGACACTATCTTACCCTTAGAAACACTATATCAACAATCTCTATGCTATAATAGTAGACGGGTACACCTAAAAAGGGAGGGAGAAGCAATATGCCGGAAAAAATCCTGGTGGTTGATGATGAACAGTCCATCGTTGAATTGATTAAGTTCAACTTGGAAAAAGAGGACTGGCAGGTTGTTACAGCTTACGATGGTGATGAAGCTTTGGATGTATTCCGCCGGGAAAAGCCCGACCTGGTTCTCCTGGATATCATGCTGCCTATAAAGGACGGCTGGCAGGTTTGTAAAGAGCTGCGGGAGACCTCATCGGTTCCCATCATCATGCTGACGGCCAAGGGCGATGAGCCGGATAAGATAAAGGGCCTAGAAATCGGAGCCGATGATTATGTGACCAAGCCCTTCAGTCCCAAGGAATTGATAGCCAGAGTAAGGGCAGCTCTGCGCCGGGCTTCCACGGCAGCACCGCCCAGTGAGCATGTGGTCACTCTACAGGGTCTCAGGATCGATATTGACCGCCATCAGGTCACCCTTGATGGCGAACCGCTGGTTCTGACGCCCAAGGAATTTGATCTCCTGCTGCTCTTGGTGCAGAACAAAGGGAAGGTCCTTACCAGGGACATGCTCCTGGAGAAGGTATGGGGCTACGATTACGGCGGTGAGACTAGAACTGTTGATGTACACATCCGACGCTTGCGGCAGAAGATGGGTGAAGATCCTTCCCGCCCCCGCTATATCCACACCGTACACGGTGTAGGCTACAAAGTAGAGGAGCCTTAATGAAATGAAGGATTTTCGCTTTCAGCGCTTGAGCTGGAAAATTCTTGTTTTCCAGGCGCTGCTGGTGCTTTCGGTGATCTTGGCTGTCATGCTGGGTTTTTGGCTGACCGGCACCGGCTGGCGGCTCGTGTGGCTTCTGCTTGTCACAGGAATTGCGGTTTACGTGACGTACTCGTATACCCAATCCCACTTTTTCGATCCGATACACAGCATCCAGGCATCCATCAATCGAGTAACCCAGGGAGACCTTGATGAGCGGGTATTTCTCCGGTCCGCCGGTGATCCAGAATTCGTGGAACTAAGCGAAGCGATCAACGGTATGACTGAACACTATGCCCTTTTGGTAGAGGAAGCAAACCGGCACCGGAACCATCTCAACGCGATCTTATCTAGTTTAGTTGATGCACTAATAGTAGTAGATAAGGAACTGAGAATTACCCTCGTCAACCCTGCCGCCATTGACCTTTTGGGCATCAGCCCTGACAGCCGCGGCCGTTATCTCTTGGAGAGTATCCGCAACTATGACCTGGTCCAGCTTTTCCAGCGGGTGCTGACTGAGCAGACAACTGCCCAGCAGGAGATTCAGCTGTTCTCACCCCAGCACTCCATCTTGAGGGCCATTGTCAGCCCAATTCGTTCCCAGCAGGCTGATCAGGTCCTCGGTGTAGTGGCGATCCTCCACGACATTACTGAGCTCAAGCGCTTGGAAAAGATGAGAACAGATTTTGTTGCCAATGTCTCCCATGAGCTCCGCACCCCCTTGACAGCGGTCAAGGGTTTTGTAGAGACGCTGCTGGATGGAGCATTGGAGGATGAGGAGGCAGCCCGGCGGTTCCTGGGGATTGTAGCAACAGAAACTGACCGCATGGTGAATCTGGTCAAGGACCTCCTGGAGCTCTCTCGCCTAGAAGGCACCGAACGGGCAGGGAATCAGGTGCCTATTGATATGGTGGAGCTGGTTGAGGAAATCGCGGAAAGCTACCAAGGCAGAGCAGCTGAAGAGCAGCTAGAGTTCCATTTGGAGATTAATGATGAGCCGCCTGCTGTTCTCGGCGATACTACACTCCTGCGCCAAGCCATCACCAACCTCTTGGACAATGCCATCAAATACACTGACCCAGGAGGACTTGTATGGCTGACTTTAGCCAGCAGCGGTGAGCATGTTTATGTATCAGTGAGGGACACCGGTATAGGTATTCCATCTAAACACCTCAGCCGGATTTTTGAACGTTTCTACCGGGTAGATAAAGGCCGCTGCCGCAAGAGGGGCGGTACAGGATTAGGCCTGGCCATTGTGAAGCATATAGTAGAAAAGCATCAGGGCAAGATCGATGTGGAAAGCGAATACGGCGAGGGTACCTGCTTTACCATCACACTGCCGGCCTTTGTGGAAACGGAGGAGCTGCCTGCTGCAGCCTCAAACTAGAAGCTGCATCCAATCGGAAACTCCATCCAGCTTATAACTGGATTCAGCTGCAGTTTTAGGCAGCTCAACTTCCAGGCTCCGGTTCTCAAAAGCGCCAGCAAAGCACCAGCACCTAGAGCATTGTCCGCCTGAACCAGCTAGATACTCCTTGCCCGACAATAGTAAATAAGAACAAGCAGCAAAAGCCCCCACAACCAGCTGATAATCCGCCGGTACCAGGGGGCTTTTGAAGATCCCAATGCTTTGTAGTGTTCCATATACTCTTCATCTGCAGCGGTGATCTTTTTCTCCTTTACCAACACCACCGCCAGCCCCATGGCCAAGAGTCCAAAAAGCTGACGGGAATTGAACACTAAAGCCTCCTCGGCAAAAAAGCCTGTGACAAACTGGGTCAGGCCGAGGAAAAACACTGCCACAAGCCACATCTGTCCCGGAAAACGGGCCTTCCAGCGCAAACTCCATACCAATGCAAAAGCAAGATACGATCCAAGCCCCTGATAAACCCCCAGGGGATGATATCTCTGCCCATCCCATGGGATGCCCCAGGGCAAGCTGGTTACCCTGCCCAGGCAGCTGGTGCCGATGGAGGTGATGGCCAGTCCTAGGGCCAAGGGAGCAGCTAGAACATCTGCCAGCACTCTATAATCCCAGCCGTAGCGGTGTATATACCAAAAAGTCACTAAGCCAAAGCCGAGGACAGCACCGAGGGGAGACAGGCCGTTGCCTATGTTGAGCAGTTCTTCAGGAAAGGCGAGAAAATAGGGAAGCTCACTTAGAACAAAGATAAGCCTCGCCATCAATAGTCCGGCAATAAAGACACAGATGAGATAATCCAGGACTAGGTCGGTTGAAAGGTCCCGCCGCCGGGCCTCCCGCAGGGCCAAAATTATCCCGGCGCCGTAGCCCACCGACAGCATAAAACCGTATGCGTAGATATGGAACGGACCCAATTGAAAGAGAACTGTATCGATAGCCAACGGCAGCACTTCAATACCTGGAAGGTGCTGCCTCCCCCCTTCCAGCTCTTAATTAGATGTCTCCAGGTCTGCCGCCTCTGCTGCCGCCGGGTAAAGATGCTCTTGCTCCTTGTGGCCTAGTTCGGAGATTAGAACACCCATCAGCATTAGGGCTGCCCCTAGCTGGCCCGGCAGAGGCAAACGCTCACCCAAGAACAAAAAGGCCAGTATCGATGCAAAGACCGGTTCCAGAGAATAAATTAGGCTGGCCCTTGTTGGAGTCGAAGAAGGCTGCACCCGAATCTGGAGATATTGACAGCCCGCTGTTGCAAATACAGCCAGGTAAGCAAGACCCGCCCACTGCACACCTTCAGTGAGCCGGGGCAGCGGAGCCGTTAACAGGGCGGCGGCTAAACTTACTGCTGCCACCACCCCTGTTTGCACCCACGTCAGCAGAAGCGGATCAGCTAGTGACCCGTAACGGTCAACTGCTATGATCTGGAAAGCACACAGCCAGGCACAAGCCAGAACCCAAAGGTCGCCCCTCTGCAGAACGAAGGGTTCTGTAAAATCCACAGTTAAAAGGGTCAGACCTATGGTAGCCGTCACTACTCCCATCAGTGCCGCCCGCCCCGGGGGCTTGCGCAGCATTACCGAGGATAAAATGGGAGTCAGCACTACACACAATGCTGTAATAAAGGCAGCCTTGGAGGCTGTTGTGTATTGGATGCCAGTGGTCTGGGTAATGAAGCTTCCCCAGATCAACAGTCCCAGTGTGATGCCGCTGTACAAAGTCCGCCGAGTTAGGAACTTGAGCCTTTTTGCAGCAAAGGGACCAAGAACGATAAAGGCCATGAGAAACCGCATCCCCACTAGGTACAGCGGGGGCAGTACCGATACTAAGATTTTCAGCACAGGAAAAGTCCCGCCCCAAATCAGCGTCACCAGCACTAAGAGCAGATCAGCCTTCAGGGGACTGATTTTCCCAACTCCATTAAACCCCAAACCTTCTTCCTCCCCAAATCCACAGGCTGCCTAGGCAGCCTCTAATCTATTACCAGATCTCCATGTTTGGCAACATGGGCCGCCAAACCGCCGTCAGCCAAAAGGCGAATCATCACATCCGGCAGAGGAGGTGCCTGGAGAACTATGTCTTGAGTTCTGTTATAAATCCTGCCGGTGCTTAGATCAACCTCCAGTTCATCACCGGGGCCGATTTGGTCAGTGTCGCAGATTAATACCGGCAGCCCCACATTGATGGCATTACGGAAAAAGATCCGGGCAAAGGACTTGGCCAAAACAGCACTGACCCCAGCCATCTTGATAATAGTCGGAGCGTGTTCTCTGCTGGACCCCAGGCCAAAATTGTTGCCGCCCACCACGAAATCCCCCGGCTGCACCTTGGAGGCAAACTCAGGGTCTGCATCCTCCAGCACATGCTTGGCCAGCTCCGGCAGATTGGAGCGGAGATGAAAGCGCCTTCCCGGAGCTATATGGTCAGTAGAAATATTGTCCCCAAACTTCCAGGCTTTACCTTGCAATCGCATTTTCCATTACCTCCCTGGGATCGGTGATAACTCCAGTTAATGCGCTGGCTGCAGCCACGGCAGGAGATCCGAGATAAATAAACCCCTTGGGATTACCCAATCTCCCCTGGAAATTCCGATTCGATGTATTCAAAGATACTTCGCCATCTCCTAAAATGCCTTCATGGACCCCAACACAAGGTCCGCAGCCTGGAGCAAGTACTACAGCTCCGGCAGCTACCAAGCTTTCGATATAACCTAAACGGATTGCCTCAAGGAAAATCCTCTTGGAGGCAGGAACCACGATGCAGCGGACCCCTGAAGCCACCTGCTTACCATCCAGAATGGAGGCTGCCACCGCCAAATCCTCCAGGCGGCCGTTGGTGCAGGACCCTATGAACACCTGGTCCACCTTGGTGCCGGCAAGCTCTCTGACGGGGTGGGTATTGTCCACTGTATGGGGAGCAGCCACAGTGGGCTCGAGCTCACTCACATCAATGGTAATCACCCGTTCATAGACAGCATCAGGGTCAGCTGCCAATGGCCGGTATTCTTCAGCCCGGCCCTGGGATTCCAGATAATCTCTGGTCACTTCATCACTGGCGATTAGACCAACCTTGGCACCGGCCTCCACCGCCATATTGGCCAAGGTAAGCCTTTCCCACATGGGCATTGCCTCGATGGTTTCTCCAGTAAACTCCAGGGCCTTGTAGGTGGCACCATCGGCTCCAATCATACCGATGAGATGTAGAATCAAGTCTTTGGCATACACGCCAGCCGGCATCTTGCCGGTCACCTGAATTTGAAAAGTCTCCGGCACCCTAAACCAAGTTTTGCCTAAAGCTATTCCCATCGCGACATCGGTAGAACCCATGCCGGTGGCAAAGGAGGCCAAAGCTCCCGCTGTACATGTGTGGGAGTCTGCACCGATAATCACCTTGCCGGGAGCGGCATAATCCTCGGCAATCAACTGATGGCAAACTCCTTCGCCTACATCTGACAGCCTGCAGCCGGTTTTTTCAGCGAACCGCCGCAGCAGCATATGATCATTGGAAAGCTCTTTGCGGGGACTCGGTGCTGCATGATCAATATACAGGATAGTGCTTTCCGGACGGGCTGTCTTCTCCATCCCGATTTTCTGCAGCTGCTGCACCGCCAAGGGCCCGGTGCCGTCTTGGGTTAGAGCAACATCGACATCGCAGACGATGATCTCGCCGGCCCGGACTTCCCGCCCCACCCGCTGGCTCAGAATCTTCTCAGCCAATGTCAATCCCATTTTCTCCATCCTCCTGCCATCTCCATAATCTTAATTCAACTCGGGACGGGGAATGCCTTCCCGCCACACCCCGTGTACCCTGTATTAACTACCGAATTGTACACACATCGCCTTAACGCAGAAAATCGGCAGCGGACACCGCTAAGTGTCCAATGCCGATTTTCATGATCTTTTCTGATATGCCTTGCTTTGTCTAGCTGGCATCTTTGCCGTGTTTCAGCTCGTCCTTGAAGTCCTCGTAGATGTAAACCAGTTCCTTATCAAACAAGGCCCGTTTGAGGGCAACGGAGGTCTCTCTGACCTTAGGAAGCAGCAGCTGGGCATCCTCCCTGGTTAGGGTGATGCCGTATTCCAGGAACTTGGCCATCAAGGCCTTGGTGCCGGAATGCTTGCCGATTACAATCTGCCGCTGCAGCCCTACCTCCTCCGGTGCAAAGACCTCATAGGTGGAGGCATCCTTAAGCACTCCATCGGCATGGATCCCCGATTCATGGGCAAACATGTTGGTACCGACGATGGCTTTCCAAGCCGGCAGTTCCCTGCCGGAAGCCCGGGCTACATACTCACTGGCCTCCCGGAACATATCGGTCTTAAAGTTGAGATCAATCTCAGCTAAATATTTAAGGGCCATGACCACTTCTTCTAGAGCGGCATTCCCTGCCCGTTCACCCAGGCCGTTGATTGTTACGCCTACAAACCTAGCGCCTCCCCGGACACCGGCCAGGGCATTGGCTGTCGCCATACCGAAATCATTGTGGGTATGCATCTCGATCTCAAGACCTGTTGCTTCCCGCAGTGTCCGCACCTGTTCACAGATGGTAAAGGGCTCCATGATGCCTACAGTGTCGCAGTAGCGCAGCCGGTCGGCCCCGGCATCCCGGGCCTCCTGTCCGAATTTAATTAAAAAGTCCATATCCGACCTGGAGGCATCTTCGGCATTCACCGAAACGTACAGATCGTGGCGCTTGGCAAAGGCCACAGCCTCGGTCATATGTTTCAAAACCCAATCCCGGCTGGTCTGCAGTTTATGCTTAATGTGGATGTCGGA
>JAAYHH010000167.1 GCA_012735435.1 Bacillota bacterium
ATTTTTCTAGACAACACGACGGGGGCTGGTGTATAATAATAAATGTTCTAGGGCCTGTAGCTCAGCTGGGAGAGCGCTGCGTTCGCAACGCAGAGGTCGAGGGTTCGAATCCCTTCGGGTCCACCACCAAGCCTCACCGGGAATATGTTTCCGGTGGGGCTTGCTTATTTTCCACGTCCTTTTTTATGCCGTTGGTTTGCTCTTCAGGCCAGCTTGTTTGAGCAGCGGTTAGGTCGCGAAGGCCCATGTCTAGAGGCGCCGCAGCTTAAGCGGAGTATTTACCAGGGTGTTAACTGAGACTCAGTGTGCCGAAGTTAATAAGGGAATAAGCGGGGCAGGAAGAACGCCTCAGGCCAAGAACCTTCACCATTAGAGGTGAAGGTTTTGAATTGGTGGAAACTATACTTGATCCTGCTTACGGCACTTGCCCTGTTTTTCCCGGCCCGGGGGATATTTATCATCTTTTATACCTTGGCCGTTATATATTGGGGTGCAGGGCGGCTGCTGAAATATGCCTTTGAACGGGTGGAAGTCACTCGTTCTGCCCAGCGTACCAGGCTGTTTCCAGGAGACTTGGGGGAGATTTCCCTTACCTTTCGGAACCCCACCTGGATTCCGGTGGCATGGCTTTCCGGCTATGAGCATCTGCCTGTGGCGTTGGAATCGGGCCGGGCCAAGCGGTGGGTGATCTCCCTGGGGCCGCTGGCATCGGCTGCTGCCAGTTATTCCATCACAGGCTCCCAGAGGGGAGTATACACCGTGGGACCCTTGGACATATCGGCAGGAGAGCCCCTGGGCCTGTATCAGTTTTCACGTACCATTAGAACTTCCCATGATATCGTCGTTTATCCCCGGATCTATTCTCTGCCGGAACTAGGTTTGCCATCGAAACTTCCCTACGGCAATATTCCAACTAAGCAGCCTATTTTTCCCGATCCAGCCCGGATAACAGGAGTAAGGGGATATCAGCCAGGCGACAGCCGCCAGTCAATCCACTGGAAGCTCAGTGCCCGGACCGGCGAGCTTCAAGTTAAGCTTTTTCAGCATACAGTTGCCGTGGACACTGTCCTCTTTTTGAATCTCAATGAAGCTGATTATCCTGTTCAGGATCTTTACACTGCCAGTGAATTGGCGATTGAGACTGCTGCCAGCCTTGCCAGCCACTTGGTGAGGGCCGGTGAGTCAGTGGGGCTGATTTCTAATGCCGGCTTGGTCAAGGAGATGGCGGTGGAAGCCTCGGCTGCTGACGGTGGTATAGAGGATCAAGGGGCTGCAGAGGAGGCAGCGTCATGGGGCCCTACCATCAGACTGCTGCCCCGGAAAGGGACGGCTCAGCTGATGCAGATCTTGGAGTCATTGGCTGCGGCGGAGTGCCGGCCGGGGATAGCTTTTCCGCAGCTTCTTGCCAATGAGGCCCGGAATTTAGCGTGGGGTACAACCTTGTTGGTGGTGACTCCCGTGGACTCACCGGAGCTCGTCGATAATGCCCTGGCTTTGCTGCCCTTGGGCTACCAGGTGCTGGTCTTTGTAGTAGGCCGCAAGGTTGTACATCCCCAGCTCTTGTACCGGTCTACCCAGGAGAATCTGCAGCTCTTTCACATTGTCCGCAGAAGCAGCGGAGAACTGGAACTGAGTTAGGGAGTATCACTGGAGGGAGAAGCTGAAATGCTGCCGGTTGACTTTGGCAAAGACCAATCGCTGGAACAGGCCAAACTGGTCCAGCTTGCGGCGAGACAGCATTGGATGGACCGTTTTGTTCTGCCCATTTTGGCTGTGATTTTTACCCTAAGTCTCTTGCTCCTTGCCCGGCAGTATTTAGCCATTCTAGCTCCCGGGGTGGATATACCGGGCTGGTTAGTGACAGCTGGCGGGCTTTTGGCTTTGGAAAGCGTTTATGCCGCTGGATTTCACCTTCGCCTGAGGACGCCCATGGGTTTGAGAGTAATAGAACTAGTTTTGATGCTGCTTCCGGTGTATGCGGGGCTTTGGGCAGGAGGGATGGGTCAGAAGTATTCCTTTCTCTCTTTGAAAAGTTTTCGGGATCCCCATCTTCTCCTGCCTTTGGGTCTAGCGGTATTTGCCTGGGGCTTTGCCCGGGGATACGGCGGGGGCTTTGCACGACTTGGAGACATAGCCTGAGATGTGGGTGACCAGGGTGCTGCCACCTTTTCGTGGGAAACTGAAGCATATTTTTCAGATTATCGTATAGGTCAGGAGCGGGCCCGGGCTGTTGATTACTTCATCCGCAGGCTGCTTTTCTATGCCTTTTTGACCTGCCTGTTTGATGCTTTAGTTATAGAAGCCTTTTCCCATAGGCTGACAGCAGCGGCCAATTGGCGGGGAGTAACCAGTTTTGCTGTGATGCTGATGCTTTCCTCGGGACTGCTGCTCCAGGCATGTGTGTATTTGTACCGCCTGCACAGTATTTGGCGGGAAGTCGGGATATCGGTACAGGGAAACCTCACTAAACAGTGGTTATGGGGAAGTCTTGTGTTTGTCAGTTTGGTCATCGCCTTGGCCGTACTCCTGCCGTCGGGACTTTCACCTTTCAGCTTTACAGCTACTATGGAAATAATGAGCCGCTGGCTTGAAGGGGGCTTCAAGGTGGCGGTACCCCAGCAGGTGGTGGAACAGCCTGCCTTTGGCTCGCCGGTCAGGACTCCGCCGGGCCAGGCCGGCGGTGTGAGCTGGCTTGCCGCTGCGTTGTATCTGGCTCTTTTACTCTTGCTGACTCTCTCGGTCCTCGGTGTTATCCTAGCCATCATTGGTCTCCTTATCACGGCGTTTTTGCAGGAAGAGTGGGAAAGGCTGCCTGCTGTGTTGCGGTTTCCTGTCTATATTTACCTTTGGTTGAAGGAAACGGCGGCTCAGCTTATGGCTATGCTGGCAGCTGGCGTAACCGAAGGAAGGAAGCTGATGGAGAGGCTCCATCAAGCAGGCTTCCGCCTTACTTCAGCAGTGTCCCAAGAACAGAAAGCTTCCCAAAAGGGAAGTCCGCCTTCTACACCTGCTCTGTATATTCGCCATCTTTTTGTTCTGCTAGTTAAGGCTGCAAGGCAAGGGGGGGTATCGCCGGAAGCTAGTCACACACCTTTGGAGTACACCGAAGGCTTAGCAAGGCGCCTTGGAAAAGGACAGGAAGACCTTGAAGAATTTACCGAATATTATCTTAAGGCCCGGTACAGCAGGGAAGAGCTCTCTGCCGATGTCTGCTCTGCGGCAGATGTCCTTTGGCAAAGGATAATGGCGGTCATTGATGCCTGGCGGGCTGGGACGGAAGAAAAGCCGGAGTCTTTGGAAAGAAGGGAAGATGGACTTGATTAATCCAGTACTAAGGGATGTCAGAGCCCTTTGGGTTCAGGAAGGGGGAGGCCGGGAACATGTCAGATAACAAGGGAAGGCTCAGGAAAGCTGATGTCGAGTACATATCATCAGTATGCCGAAGGATCAGTGAGAATATCAATCGGGTTATTGTGGGGAAGGCCGCAGCAGTGGAGCTGCTTTTGGTGGCACTCCTCAGCGAAGGGCACGTGCTGGTTGAAGATGTCCCGGGGGTCGGCAAGCCCATTTTGGCACGGGCTGCCGCAGTATCTTTGGGATGCACTTTCAGCAGGGTTCAGTGTACCCCTGACCTTCTGCCCTCCGATGTAACCGGTGTGTCGGTTTATGATCCAGCACAGGGTGAGTTTAGTTTCCGTCCAGGACCAGTCATGTCCCAGATTCTGCTGGCCGATGAAATCAATCGGGCTACCCCTAGAACCCAGTCCAGCCTCCTTGAATGTATGGCTGAAGGGCAAATTACCGTTGACGGGAGAACTATCAAGCTGCCCCGACCTTTCTTGGTCATTGCAACCCAAAACCCGGTTGAGTATGAGGGGACCTTTCCGCTGCCCGAGGCTCAGCTGGACAGATTTTTCCTGAAGCTTAGGCTCGGCTATCCCAGTGAAGCTGAGGAGAATACAATTTTGGAGCGGCTTCAGTATGATCATCCCATTGAAACCCTAAAGGCCTGTACCGATCCCCAGACCTTTGTAGATATGCAGGAGTCCGTCAGGGGAATTTTCGTCGAGGATTCCGTTAGAAGCTATATTGTGCGGCTGACAGCGGCAACCCGCCGCCATCGTGATGTGGTCTTGGGAGCCAGTCCCCGGGGATCTCTTGCGCTGTTCCGGGGAGGCCAGGCCCTGGCAGCACTGCAGGGCAGGGATTATGTGCTGCCCGATGATATTAAGCACATAGCGGTGCCTGTATTAAGCCACCGCTTAATTCTGAAGCCGGAAAGTCAGCTGAGGGGCAAAGCTCCTGAACATGTTGTTCAGGAGCTGCTGCAAACCACCCCGGTCGAGTTTGAGAAATTTAGCGAAGAGAATTAGCGGTCTGTTTCTCCAGGCCTCAGCCCAGAAACTGCATTAACCCTTTGACGGCCGGCTCAACTATTCCTAAGACTAGGTCTGGTTTTACCCCGAGTAGGATGCTGCCGCCCAAAAGCAGTACCGCAGCTGCTCCTGCTCCTGTCAGCAAAGGCGTGAGAGAGCTAAGGGAAGGATTGTCAGTTTCTCCTTCTCCCTTGTCAGGAGCTGTCCTTTCCATAGCAGCCGCTAGCGAACGGGCGTAATCGACGGCGGTGAGGAACAGGGCAGCAAATATCAAAATGGATAGCGGGCGAAAGCTCTGGAATACCGCGGTAAAGACGAAAAATAGCCCGATAAAGCCGGCAAACCCCGGCAGGCGCAGGTGCTGGGCTGCTTCCAGACCATGGAGAATCAGAGCCCACTTTCGGCAGTTGACACCGGCTTGTAGACTAGCGATGGAGAGGGAAAAGGCTGCAGCTAGTCCTAGAGAAAGGGTTGCGAAAAGGGCGCCGGTGATTCCTCCAACAGTCAAGGTGGCAGTTCCTAGAAGAGCGATTCCAGTATAGGTCATGACCAGGTACGCTGTTTTCTGGCAAGGATTTTCTCCGCCAAGGGCTGCCAGTGAGCCGAAGATGAGATTAACAGCCCCGGCAGCAGCCATGACGACGGCAAAGGCGGCTGCCGCATCTGTTAGTACCCCGAGGGCAAACCGGAGCAGCCCATAGAGCCCTAGAGGCAGGAAGCCGCCCACCAATAGGATTTTGGCAGATACCGGCAGTCGGTCCATGGTTACCCGCAGCCAAATATGGAAGGGGAAAATAGGGATCCGCAGACCGCATCCAATGAAAAGGACCAAGAAAATCCACCACTGGGTATCAGGATCGAGGCTTGTGATCACGGTGCTAGCCAATTCTCCTGCAGCTACACTGGCGGTGCCAAGGGAGCCGGAGAGGATGAAAAGGCCAGCTCCATTGGCCACTATGCTTAACAGACTGGATAAGACGAAGCTTTGGACAGCAGGCTGGTTGTCGTCTTCCAGCCCAGGTTCCATTAGAAAGTAGATAGGAACAGTGCTTATTGCCCAAAATACCAGAAATAGGATGTAATCCTGAGCTAGAAAAGTGCCGATGAGGGCGGCTTCCCAGATTAAGAGCAGGACACCTCTTTTTTTTAGGTCTTCTCCTTCCCCTGGTGGGATCAGGTTGGCTGCAAGCCCTATAAAGGTAAGCAGGGTTAGGAAGGGCAGGTTCAGACCATCAAGCCCCAGGGAAAAAG
>JAAYHH010000168.1 GCA_012735435.1 Bacillota bacterium
TAAAGACTACGGCGGGGCTTACCTGCTCAGCAATATCGGCAATCAAATAAGGGTTCATTCCCGGCAGAGGGAGGTTACGGGAAGCCGCAGGACGGTCGGTTGCAGTCTCGGTGAGAAACTCCCCTGTACGAGGTTCGGGAGATTTAGCTGCAGACAAATCCTGGGGAGAAAAGACACCCATTACGAAACAGCCGGCCAGCACAACCGCTAAAGAGATAAAGATCAAACGCCAAGGACTGCGTTTCTTGCCCATTTGTGCTCACTCCTCGCGACGAAATAAACTGTCACTGGCTCCCATAATACAATTATATCCCATGGGCTGGCGGCTGTAAACGCAGATTGTCAACTGATTTCCACGGATATGGTTGACAATGCCGGGAGCGGTAGTATACGTTAGGTGCGGAAAGGGGAGGTTTTACTGCTGTGCAAGCACGTATAGCCGCAATTCTCACCGAAGCCAAGGATCAAGGCATAGATTACATCTCCGGCGGGGATATTGCCAGGCAGCTGGGCATCAGTCGATCTGCTGTGTGGAAGTACATCGAAGCCATTCGCAGTGACGGCGGTATTGTTGATGCGGTGCCTGGGAAGGGATATCAATTGGTTAACTCTGATGATCTCCTGCTGCCGGGGGCAGTGAGTGTAGAGACAAATGTCATAGGCCGGGAGTATGTTTATCTGCCGGAGATCGATTCCACCAATTCTGAGGCAAAGCGCAGGATCCGGGTCGGCTGCTCCGACGGCCTGGTATTGGCTGCGGAAAATCAGATAAAGGGCCGAGGCCGGATGGGGCGCCCATGGTACTCGGTGACTGGGAAGAACCTATCCTTTTCTGTGGTGTTGTTTCCCGAAGGAATCTCCTTGAGCCGGGCGCCATTCTTGACACCGCTGTCAGCGGTGGCTGTGTGCAGGGCGATAAAAAAGGCTGTCGGTCTCTCCATTGAGCTCAAATGGCCTAACGACTTGATGTTTGCCGGCCGCAAGCTAGGGGGTATCCTCTTGGAAGCAGGTGGAGAAATGGATCACCTGCGGTATGCGGTCATCGGGATTGGCATCAATGTCAACCTTTCCCGAGAGGACATGCCGGAAACCATTGCCGATACCGCCACTTCCCTCTTGCTAGCGGCCGGAAAGCCGGTACCCCGGCGCCGCCTGCTGGAGGAGATCCTGATTTCTCTTGACAGCTATTACACCAAATTCTGTACTAAGGGAGCCCAGTCCATCCTGGCTGAGTATGTCGAGTTATGTTCTACTCTAGGAAAGGATATTGCATTTCTCTGGCATGGGGAGAGGCGTTCCGGTCGTGCTGTGTCCATCGCCCCTGATGGAGCTCTGATTGTCATCACCAAATCGGGAGAGATGTTAACTTTGAGGGCCGGTGATGTTCACTGCCTTTAAATGGATGGGAAGGGGCGGTTTTAAGAGACGGCCATTGCTGGATGGGAAACCGTAGGGAAGGCAGCACAAGGAGATGGAAGAGGAGAGGATATAAAATGCTTCTCTCTGGGGGAGGTTAACCTCGATCAGGTTAGCTTGCTTTAGATGGAGGGAGGCATTAAATGTCACAAAAAGAAAAGGAACTTAAGCGGTTCGCTGAAGAGTATGGGTATGCACCCTTGGATGTTGAAGATGGGGTGCAGCTGCCCAACATGATGGGATGGATTGGCGGGTTCGATTTTAAGATGCATAGAGCCAGGGTTCTGGAGGAGATAGCAGCTGAACTGGGAGCCGATGTCGGCAGAATTCCAGGTCGTGAAAAATACTAAGAGTCGGCTAGATACTTAAGTCCTGATCGAAGTCCACGCATCGATCAGGACTTTTGCCTATTCTTGGAAGCGTTTTGCTGGGAAAGGTGTTGGGATAGGCCTAGAGCAGGGGTCAAGGGTTTAGCACCAAGGACGAAGGATTAGAGTATTGGGAGGAATTAGAATATTTGTCGAGAAAATGTAATCGCGCCTAGACAAGGTCGGTAATCAAGGGTCAAACAACGGATAAGAGAGGAGAGAGGGCTGATGAGAAGGATTTTAACTCTATCCTTGGTGTTGGCATTGGTGTTGACCGCTGGTCTAGCAGCGGGTGCAGCTCCCATTAAGTCAGTGATGGTCACTGACGTTGGCGGGTTAGGTGATCAGTCCTTTAACGATGCCGCTTGGCGGGGACTAAAGAGAGCCGAAGAGGAATTGGGCGTCACAATCGGTGTGGTAGAGTCGACCATGATGACAGATTATGAGCCTAACTTAGCTAACTTAGCTGAATCCGGTGCTGACTTGATTTGGGCAGTAGGATTCTTGATGACCGACGCAGTTGACAACATCGCCCCCTTATATCCTGACATTAAATTCGGCTTAATTGATGCTGTTGTGGATCATCCCAATGTCGCATCTTTCACCTTTAAGGATAATGAAGCTTCTTACCTAGCCGGCATTTTCGCCGCCTTATGGAGCAAGACCGGTAAGATCGGCTTCATCGGCGGTATGGATTCTCCCGTCATTGAAAGGTTCGAGGCGGGATTCAGGGCAGGAGTTAAAGCCGCCAATCCCAATGCCGAAATCCTCATTGGCTATGCCGGCAACTTCAATGATCCAGGGAAAGGGAAGGAACTGGCCCTGACCCAGTACAATCAGGGAGCTGACATCATCTACCATGCCGCCGGTGCGACAGGGCTGGGCCTCATTGAAGCCGCTAGGGAAACCGGCAAGTATGCCATCGGAGTAGACTCTGACCAGACTGTCCTTGACCCAGAGCATGTGGTGGCCAGCATGCTGAAAAGGGTGGATAATGCTGTATTTACCGGTGTAAGAGATCTGGTCAACAACGAGTTTAAAGCAGGCCATAGGGAACTGGGGCTGGCAGAAGGCGGTGTTGATCTGGCTTACTCCCGGGGCATAGAGATTCCCCAGGAAATCATTGACCAGGTGGAAGAGGCCAAGAGGGCTATCATTGCTGGCGAAATCGTAGTGCCGGGTACTAGAGCAGAACTTTAAGCAGGAGCTGGCCGTTATCTCCATGGCCCATCAGGGTAAAGCGGCAGTGCGGCCCGATGCGTCTATAAGCATCGGGCCTTGCAGCATTAGGCAGCGGGGTCCCGATAAGGAGCTTGAGGATCTTTGGCAGGAGTGAAAAAACTTGAGTGAAAAGCTGTCACCTGTAGTGGAGCTTAGAGATATAACCAAGGTCTTTCCCGGTGTCATAGCCAATGACCGCATCAGCATCCAGTTTTATCCCGGTGAAGTCCATGCACTTTTGGGAGAAAACGGAGCCGGAAAGACCACCTTGATGAATATTCTCTACGGGTTGTATCCTCCCGACGGCGGCCAAATCTTTGTGCGGGGCAGGCCCGTAGACATTAAGAGTCCCACAGATGCCCTTTCCCACGGCATCGGCATGGTGCACCAGCATTTCATGCTGGTCCCTCCCTTCACAGTGGCTGAGAATATTATTTTGGGCAGTGAACCTAAGAAACGCCGCTTTTTTCTCGATATGGAAAGGGCGGTGGCTGATGTAGAAGCTCTATCGAGCCGCTATGGCCTCAAAGTAGACCCCAGGGCCAAGATTCAGGATATTTCGGTAGGTATGCAGCAGCGGGTTGAAATCTTGAAAGCCCTGTACCGGGGAGCAGAGGTCTTGATCCTCGATGAACCTACCGCTGTACTCA
>JAAYHH010000169.1 GCA_012735435.1 Bacillota bacterium
AAACGAAAGATGGAATTGGAGGTTACCCCATGTCTAACAAACCTTTAGCTAGAACTGCTGTCTTGATGATGTTCTTGATCTTCGTAAGCCGCATTTTGGGGTTTGTCCGCCTGCGGGCTGCCTCCGAGGTCTTCGGCAGAACGTGGCATACCGACGCCTTCAACGCAGCCTTTGTAATCCCAGATCTCATGTATTATCTCTTGGTAGGCGGCGCGCTGAGTTCCGCATTCATACCTGTTTTCACAAGCTACCTGGCTAAAGGGGAAGAAGAAGAGGGGTGGAATCTGGCCAGCAGCTTTCTCAACCTTACCTTCCTTGCCCTTGTGGCCTTTTCCGTCCTGGGCATGATTTTCAGTCCACAGCTGGCACCTTTGGTGGCATACAATTTCACCGGAGAGCAGCGGGAACTTTTAATCTATCTCATGCGGATCATGTTCCCTGCGGTGTTCTTCACCGCCTTGTCGGGCCTTGCCGTGGGGGTCCTCAATTCCTATCAGCGGTTTATCCTTCCGGTCATGGGGCCGATTCTGTATAATATCGGCATCATCCTGGGGGCTTATCTCCTCGGTCCCAACATCGGCATCGTAGGGATGGCCATCGGCACCGTTGCCGGTGCTGTAGCCAACTTCACTCTCCAGCTCGTGCAGCTTCAGAAATGGCGAAGCAATTACCAGCTGAAGATCGATCTGCACCATCCCGGCATGCGGCAGATTTTTTCCCTGATGGGACCGACGGTCATCAGCTTGTCCGTCGGTCAGCTCAATTTGATTATCAGCCAGAATCTAGCCTCGGGCCTAGCCAAAGGGACAATTACAGCCTTAGGTTTAGCCAACCGCCTGATGCAGTTTCCCCTAGGGGTTTTCGCCATGGGCATTTCCCAGGTGATCTTTCCTACTATGACCAGGCAAGCTGCCGTTGGAGACTGGCCTGCTCTCCGCCACACCTTTTCCAGAGGCCTGCGGAGCATATTCTTTATTACAATTCCTTCGGCAATAGGCTTGCTGGCCCTGGGAGAACCTATCATCCGCCTGTTGTTTCAAGCGGGGGCATTTGGACCCGAGGACACAGCTGCCACAGCCTGGGCCCTGCTTTTCTATGCGCCGGGGTTAGTTGCCCTATCGGGTATTCAGCTCCTAACCAGGATCTACTACTCCCTCCAGGATACCCGGACACCGGTTAAGGTGGGTATCCAGGGGGTTATAATCAACACAATCCTGAGCCTAGGCTTTCTGACCTTCACCAACCTCGAAGCTGGAGGCTTGGCCCTAGCTTATTCCATCACCAATATCGTGAATATGGCCAGTTACATCCTCAGGCTGCGAAAAAAAATGGGGGCCATTGACGGCAGGCGGATTCTCACCTGTATATTTAAAGCTGCTTTAGCGGCCTCGGCCATGGGAATAGTTGTTTACCAGCTGGCAGGTTTCCTCGGCAGCCAAGTCAATCTGACAGCCATCACCGGCAGGGCTGTTCAGGTAGTCCTGCCCATGGGAGCCGGTGCCGTGACCTATTTTCTCCTGACATGGCTTTTGCGAATGGAGGAAATTAGGGTTGTAAGGGAAATGTATAGAGGCCGCCGGCGCCGCTGATGCCAACGACCTAGTTACCCTCGGGAGCTAGAGCAGATTAGTTTCTGGGAACAGTCCTGGGAGACTTGGGTTCGAAGATTTCAATCTGGATACCAGGACCTGCTGGATGAATGCCGTAGGTACCTGTACCTGGGGAAACTCCCCGCAGGTTGTTGCGGCTTCCGCTTTGGATCTGCCACAGGGTCTCTGCCAGCACATCGGCGACCAAGTCCGCTGTAAACAAGGCACTTTCCAGGGTATCTGAATGGGCACCGATCTCAAGCAGCAGGGCCCCTGGATGCAAATGCTGATTGTACCGGGCATTTTCTTTGATCCTTATGCCCCGGCACAGGCCAGGATACAAGCGGTCGAAGTTCTCCTTGAGAAGCTCTGCGGTTTCCAGGTTCTTCCGCCAATTGACGTGTCTGAGGTTGGGCCCGCCCCCTGCTCCCACGACAATCAACACCCCGGCTGCATTCCTTCCCCCCATGGTCTCCATTGTCAGTCCTTCATCCCGGTGGATGTCGATGACCAGCTGCAGGCTGGGATACCGGTCCACCAGCATTCTAGCTGTCTTCTCCGAGTTGGCATAGGAATAGGCGAAGACTGGATAATCATGGACCTTGGTGGAATGCACCACGGGGATGCCGTACCGCCTTTCCAGTTCCCGGCTTAGCCGTTCTCCCACCTGCACTACCCCTGGCACAGGTCCCATCCCCGGCTGGGCAAAATCCCACGTGTAGCTCTTTGATGATCTTACAGCAGCATCCCGATACCCTTCACCGGTGTGGGTGTGGTAAATGGCAATGAGAGGCGAGTTCCCCCAGTTGACCCGGGCCAAGCTGGCCAGCCGCTCAGCTGGATTGATACCGGCAGAGGGAGCTGGTGATGGGCTGAAGGAGGCCTGAGCTGGTACCGCGGCACTCTCCAGGGCCGGAGGCTTGGCCTCATAGGTAACCACAGGAGCCTCTCCCTGAATTGGGGTTTGCCCCTGGGACGAAGGCCATGTTTCCAGAGTCTCCCCTGTCAATGCTGCATATTCTGGAGCGGTAATTACCACCTCAACCCCCCCTTGGGAATAGGCGGTGCCTTTCCCAGGAGACCCTGTCTGGGACTTTCCGGTATCGGGCAAGGGAAATCTGTACCCTTGGATGCCCCGCTGGATGATCCAATCCCACCGCAGGGACCCATCGGTACCCCGGGAACCGGGGAAAGCCCCTGCAACCAGCGATTCCGGTTCCGCAAGATCGTAATCTGTGACTGCTTCTACAATGGAGCGGAGGGTCTCCGGCGACAGCTGGGAGCTTGCGGCAGGGACCGCCGCCGGCACATCGGGCAGGCCCTCAGCTAGAATGGAACGGGAAAGCTCTGTAGTTAACTGCAGATTATTAAATGCCATGGGCAGGACTTCGGTACCCTTGTCCCGCACCCAGTAGAAACCTATCCGGGCCCGGCTTCCAATCTCCTGAAAGAAATCCGGACGGGTGCTGCTTAACACCAGCAGTCCAGCTCCGGCAGCCAAGACCAAGTAAAAAAGGCCCAGGTTCCGAAGCAGCTGTCTAGGCAGGCGGCGGCGAGTGCGCCTCTTGAGAACCTGGGAATAAGAAGGCAGAAGTCCCCGGTGCCGTCCCATAGTACCACCCCACATCCCTCTGGAGCCAGTATATGAGAACAAAGGCCTGACTAGAACCAGGGTTGTACTTCTGCCTAAAATCTCCGCATTTCCTAGACAGTGTACTGGGCTGCCTGCTCTATATCCATTCCCGGATGAAGGGCAGTATTCAGCCCAGCGGCTACAACCCAGGCGGCATCATCGATGAGCACATCTATTTCCTTTGGCGTGACAACTAAAGTACCCATATATGGTTCCAAAAGCTGCCTGAGAACCCGGCGCTTGGTAGCTGCATCGATACCCCGGGCCCCTTGAGCTGCCCGCCGCTGCCCGAGCTGCTGCATCCTGGCATCGACGGCTTCATCCAGGGGAGAGTGTTCACCGGCCGCCTCCATACCCGCTGCGCCCTCGGGGGTTCCGGAGGCAAACCGGATGCGGCTGGGGTCTAGAACGGAGGACTGGGTACCGTCGGTGCGTTGAGGCTCGACCTTCCCGCCATCTTGTTCTGTCCCAGGGGCGGCCGCGGCTTGGGCCGAATTTGGCTGGCCATTGCTGCTAATCATCTCCATGCCGTCAGATACCAGGGTAACCGCATGGATCACTGTCGGCACACCGATGGCTACCACCGGCACCCCCATGGTCTGGGGTGTAATTCCCATCCGTACATTCCCGATACCGGACCCAGGATGGATGCCTGTATCGGCAATCTGGATAGTGGTACACAACCGTTCGGTGCTGCGGGAGGCCAGGGCGTCAATACAAATGATCAGCTTGGGTTTTATCTTGTCAACTACGCCTTGAATGGTCTCACCGGTCTCTATACCCGTAATCCCCAGGACCCCGGGAGCCAAGGCTGCAACGGGCCTTAAGCCTCCCCTAAGTTCCGGCGGCGCCATGGTAAATAGGTGCCTGGTAACTAGAAGTTTATTAATAACCCGAGGTCCCAGGGCATCGGGAGTGGCATTCCAATTGCCCAGGCCCACCACCAAGACGGGATCATCTTCAGCAAGGTCCTTCAGGAATCTTTGCAGTTCCTGGGCGATCAGCTGACCCACATCCTTCTGTACTTCCCGATTGTGTTCCCGCAAAGCCCCTGACTCAATGGTTACGTAATAACCCTTGACCTTGCCGATGGCTCTGGCACCGGCATCAGTTTCCACCCTCGTCCTATTAATATTGGCATAATCTGTGGATTCGTTCTCAACAACAACGCCCGGAATTTCCGGAGGGCCTCCCCGTTCCACGATGACTTCGGTGGCCTCTAGAGCCAGGTCTGTCCGTACGCTGTATCTGGTAAAGAAATCATCATCAAAGCGTTCCAGCGGCCGATTGTCAATAGAATATTTCCGATAATCTTCCCGCAAAGCATGTCCTCCTAACATCCCACTGATCTGCCGGTCTTCAACATTAGCCTAACCTGGAAAATACGAAACAATGTAATCTGACAAGGCAGAAGCCGCTGCTTTGATAGAAATGTCAGGGGAACTAATTGCATTCCTTTGCTGGGCATGATAAACTAAGGTGTACTGTGGGATGTGAAACGGGGGGTGAACCATATTGGCGAATACACCGTCTGCTAAGAAAAGAATCCGACTAACTGCCAAGCAGACTGCCCGTAATCGGGCTATCCGCTCGACCTATCGGACCGCCATCAAGCGTTTTGAAAAGGCCTTAGCAGAAAACGATCTGGAAAAGGCCAGAGAGCTCTTGCGGGTAGCTATCTCTCGAATCGACTGGGCAGCATCTAAGGGTGTCATCCATAAGAACGCGGCCAGCCGCCGCAAGTCCCGCCTTACCAAGCGGCTCAACCAAGCCTCGTAAGGGACGCGGCTCAGCTGCTGTACATTTACCCCCGCCTGACGGCGGGGGTTTTAATTTGTACATTAATTCCTAAGTGGACTGGGCAAGACGGGGCAGGGTTCGAGTCAGCCGGATTACCAAGAGCTCCAAGGCAGCCGCCGGCTGATGAAAGCCGCTCTTGATTTCCCGGTCAGCCTGGGCGGTGGCTGCCAAAGCTCCCCGGATGGCGTCTCCGCCGAGACGGTGTCCTTGAGTTAGAGCCCTTTGCACGGCAAAAAGCGGAACTCCCAGCTCCCTGCCGATATCTCCAGGCGGCATCCCAGCCCGGGAGGCTTCCCAGGCAAAAGCAATAATGCGAAACTGCCTGGCAATCATGGCCAAGATAGAAAGGGGCTCTCTACCGCTGGCAAGAAGCTGATTCAGAAGACCCATAGCCTGCTCTTCATTGCCGTCGGCAACGGCATCGGTGAACCGGAAGATGGTGTTGTCAGCTACCTCCCGCCCTTTCACTGCCAGGAGTTCAATATCCTCAACGGCAACCTCGGGACTGTTTTCATCCTTGTAGCAAGCCAGCTTCTCAAGCTCGCTGTTGAGCTGCCCCAGGGAGATACCTACCTGTGAGACCAAGTACCGCGCGCTCCTGCCGGACAGCTTGAGACCCAGCTCGGCACCTCTCTCCACTACCCAGGCAGCCGCCCCTTGAGCATCCAAACTGTTGGCGGTCACTATCTTCCCGCGGCTCGCGGCCATCCGATAGCACTTGGTGCGTTTATCGATGCTCTCCGCGGTCATGATTAGATGGGCATGATCCGGCATATTCTCCATCAAGGGAAGCAGAGGCTCCGCCTCAGCCGCGCTTAGCCGGTCCAAATCCTTTAAAACCGCAACTTTCCTGCCTCCGAACACCGGTAGTGTACTGAGAAAAGCAGCCACTTCCTCACAGTCGGCTTCCTTTCCCTGGAACTCACCAAAGTTCCAGCCGGTTTCTGCATCAGGCAGGAGAGCATCCTTTAAGGCCCTTATACCCTGGGTGATGAGCCAATCTTCATCTCCCACAAAGAGATAAAGCGGGGAGAGATTCCCCTTGGCCAGATCCTTCTTAAGATCTTGATAGGTATATTGAGCCGCTGTCCGCTGCCGCGCCATATCCACCCCAACCTCCGTCGGTTTCTAGCTGCTTCACGTCTATGACTTCGAGTCTTGCTAACTAAACCCTGCCCGTCAAACCCTTGCCGTCAAGTTCTTCAGCCGGGCTTCCCACCGCTGCACCCACGGCCAGCGGCCAATCTGCCACCAGGATGGTTCGTGGAATATGTCGATTGCCGCCCGCTTTCCCCGAATTTTCAGTGTAATACAACCCATCAAATCTGTGCGGAGGGGTGCACCGCCGGTCACCAGCTCCAGGGCTTGGAGGACCTCTGGAGCAGGATGGCCGTGGGGATTGTTCCCTACGGAAATAACCGCAAGATTAGGAGAGACTGCGCCGAGGAAAGAATAAACCAAGGCCCTGCGGGCCCCATGGTGGGGGACTTTTAGAATATCTGCAGAAAGGCCGAATCTCTCCTGAAGGCCCCTCGCCTGCTCCCTGCCGCCATCATCTCTGTCATCGCCCGCGGCGCCTGCCAGAAAGGAGCCCAGACTAATATGCCGCTGGATGAGTTCCATCTGTGCCTCCCTGTCAATATCCCCGGTAAACAGTGCAGAATAGTGGGGTGTCAGGAGCTTTAGAACAACAGAATTATTGTTCTGATCAACTGTCATCTGATTCCCATTAAGCATGCCTTCGTCAACCTCTGCTCCTGGATGAATTACCACAAGCTCCATGCCCCGGGAAAGATCGACCCTCTGACCCCGCCTCAAAGTAATGCGGGTGATATCCTTTTTTCTCTCCAGCTCCTCCAAGAGCTCCCTGTACTGCCGGCTGGCAAACCCTGTATCCAAAAGGCCGTTATCACCCAAAAGACCAACCGGCATCTCCCGGAGTACCGCCCCTAAACCTTGGGTGTGGTCGTTGTGAAAATGGGTTGCCACAACCAAATCCAGCCGCCTGACACCCCGGTGCTTGAGAAAGGGCAGTACTATCCTCTCCCCGATATCAAAACCGGCATCAGACAAAGATGACGGCTGGCCGCCCCCATCGATCAGCAGATTTCTGCCCGATGGAGTGCTGATGAAAATTGCATCCCCCTGCCCGACATCTAAAAAGGTGATTTCCAGCGGCCGCCATAACGGCGCCAGAAGGGGCATGTATACCAACAAAACCCCAGCCAGAAGCACCACAAGCTTTAGGTTCCTGCGCTGATTTTTCCCCCACGAAGCCGCTGAGAAACCAAGCCACCGGTAAATCATCGCCTCCTTCAAATACTCAACCAGTACAGTGAGGGCGAAATAGTAAACTGCCCAGAGAAGTGCCGACCCGGCGCCAAGGTAGAACACTGCCCAGGACCAAGTACTGCACAGACAAAGCAGCCGATCAAGTAAAGTCAAGAGCACCAGGAGAATTGGGGCCAGCCAACGCTGAACTTCAACAAACAGACCAACTAGACTTCCCAGCAAAGCCAGCGGGACGGCCAAGCCTGCTATGGGCACAGCTATTAGCCCAATAAACGGACCCAAGAGGGAAATCTCCTGGAAATAGTAGCTCAAGAGTGGAAAGATGGCCAGCTGGGCACTGATGGACAAAACCATGGGAGCTGCAGCTTTAGCCCATATCCTTCCCAGCGGTCCTCCTTTTGGCAAAAGCCGGGTTTCCAGCGGTTTAGCCAGCACCAGGATCCCCAACAAGGCGCCATAGGAAAGCTGGAAACTGATGTCAAATAAAAGGCTGGGATTGACCCAAAGCTGGAGAAAAGCCGCCCAGGCGGCAGCCGCCAGCCGGTTATGTCCTCTGCCCAAGGCTGCTGCGCCAAGGTATAGGCTTAAAGCAGCAGCTGCCCGCACCACCGGCGGATTACCTCCGGCAAGGAGTGCATACCCCCACGCGGCCAGCATTCCAATCAGGTACTTAATCACTTGGCCTCCCGGGAGAAACCTTCCCAGGTACCATACCCAGCCCGCGACAAATCCCACATGGAGCCCAGATACCGAAAGGAGATGGGCCTGCCCCGTCCGCCTAAAGGCCTGCTCCAAATCTTCCTCCAGCCCAGTCTCATCGCCAAAGACCATGGCTGCCAGAAGTCCCCGGTACCTGAAGGGCAAGCTCTCTTCCCAGACCCCAAGGAGCCGCTGACGGAGTCTATCGGCTCCGTAGAACAGCTGCATCCCACCAGCTCTCAACCTAGGAAAGCTCCCCTTGGACAGATCATTCCCAAGGAGGAGATCATGGGACTCAAGGCGGCGGACAGCTTCCTTTCCTTCCACGAAGGCAGTGACACTGATACCCCGCCGGTAAAGGTAATGGGCGTAATTAAACTGGCCCGGATTGCTGGCCCGCCGGGGCCTTCGAAACTGAGCCCTGGCTAGAATCACATCCCCTGGCCTAAACTCCTCCAACTCGTCATTTCCCACAGCCTGGGTGATTACAGCCCGGCCCAGCTGGCGCCTAATTCCCTCCGGCAGCACTACTCCCTTGATCTCCACGGTCAGCCGCTGCTGGCAGGGGTTCTCTGAGGATGCTTTAAGCACCTGGCCAATCACCGAAACAGGCCCTTCTGCCTCTGCCAGATCAGCTAAACCGGTTTCCACGGTATACCAATAGGAGCTGAAACTTGCCGCTCCGGTCAGCCCCAAAAGGATCATTAGGACAGCCGGCCGAAGCTCCCCGCCAGTTAGAAACAGCCTCAAACAGCCGACTACCAACCATAGGACAGCAGCCATCCAAGTAAGGTAGGGAGGCAGGGCCAGCTCCTTGGCCAGGATAACTCCCGCCGACAGCCAAAGGACCAGCCTAGCTGCTGTTGAGTCTCCCAACCAGCAAGCTCTAACTTGCTCCAGCCACCGGGAAACAGCAATCACCTTCTGCCGAAAAAGGTGCAGTTTTCCCAATAAGTCCATCGCCCCACCACTGTTAAAGACTACTCCCCTCCACCATCAACCGCTCCTTCGGTCACCGTAACCAAAGGTCGGAGCCGCTCTAAGATTTTAGGGCCTATACCCTTAACTTCCAAAAGCTGCTCCACATCAATGAAGGGACCGTACACCCTGCGGTATTCTATAATCCGTTCCGCCAGAACCGGCCCAATCCCCGGCAGCAACTGCAGCGCTTCCTTCGAAGCAGTGTTGATGTTAAGCTGCTGTTTGTCTAGATCGGCAGCCCCTTCCAAAACCTGACCCTGGCTTTGCTGTCCCGGTGAAGGATCCCCTCCGCCGCCCAGGACGGCCTCCGCCGGCCGCTCCCTGCGGCTATCTATGGAGCCCTCAACTTCCCCTTGGTGACCTTCCCCTTGCTGGCGGTTCTCTCCAAACTCTTCGGCCCACAGTACAGGATCTACCTCAACCACCAGATCATCGGGCCGCACCCAGAGGCGAAATCCGCTGCCCATTAGGATCAAGCAGGTCAGCACCAAGACAATAATCTGTTCTGTTCGGTTGATTCTACCGGTCATGTCAAGCCCTCCTTAGGTTTATTTAACTTATTGTCCATATATATTTAACTTATTTCTCTCGATGATTTTTCCTGCTTAACTCCCGGCGGATGAGCCCCAGGATCCAGTGCCAAAAGCAAAAAAGAGCCGTCGCTGTTGACGGCTCTCTCACCCTTCAGTCTATACTTCGACACCTAAACTTCAGCACATCTGTATAGATGTCGCCTTAAGGATCCTATATTTTCATCAGTCTCACCAGCCCGGCCCACTATTGGCCTATGCCCGGCCTCCTAGCTTATGCCAGGCCCATACCCCTTAACTTACTTCACCACAATGTTGACCAGCTTGCCCGGCACCACGATGGTTTTCACAATCTCCTTACCTGCAGTGTACTCCTGCACCCGGGGCTGGGCAAAGACAGCTTCCTTCACGGTCTCGCTATCGCTCTCCGCGGGCACGACCACCCGGTCCCTTACCTTGCCGTTGATCTGCACCACAATGGTGATCTCGTCTGCCTTGGTCGCTTCTTCATCATATTCAGGCCAAGGCTGGGCATGAATGCTTTCCCTGTACCCCAGCCGGTGCCACAGCTCCTCGGTTACATGGGGTGTAAAGGGAGCCAGCACCAGGAGCAGAAGTTCCACAGCCTCCCGCACAACGTTGAGGTTCTGTTCATCGATGGGCGTATCCTTGTATTGATACATCCCGTTGACCATTTCCATAATGGCACTGATGGCGGTATTCAGGCTGAATCGCCTTGAAATATCATTGGTAACCTTCTTTACACTGGAGTGAACAATTCTCCTCAAGGTCCGCTCCTTCGGGCCTAGGTTGTCTCCCACCTTAGGAGACACATCTTTGATCAAATCCAGGTATTCTATCACAAGGCGCCAAACCCGATTGATAAAGCGGTAGGCTCCTTCAATCCCCTCATCGCTCCACTCTAAATCCTTATCCGGTGGAGCAGCGAAGAGGATAAACAGCCGGGCAGTATCTGCTCCATACTGGCTGATAATCGCATCCGGATCAACCACATTCCCCTTTGACTTGGACATCTTGGCCCCGCCCTGCAGCACCATTCCCTGGGCCAGGAGATTCTTAAAGGGTATTTCGCTGCTGACCAGGCCCAGATCCGACAAGACCATTTGGATGAACCGGGAATACATCAGATGGAGTATGGCATGCTCCACTCCGCCGATATACTGGTCCACCGGCATCCAGGCATCTGCCTTCTCTTTGGCAAAGGGCAGCTCATTATTGTGGGGATCGGTGTAGCGCAGGAAATACCAGGATGAGTCAATGAAGGTATCCATGGTATCGGTTTCCCGCCTGGCGGATCCCCCGCACTGGGGACAGGTTGTGTTGACAAACTCCTCACAGTGAAGCAGGGGAGATTCCCCTGTGGGCCTAAACTCAACATCTGTGGGGAGCATTACCGGCAGTTCTTCCTCCGGCACAGGCACTATCCCGCAGCTGTCGCAGTAGACTATGGGAATCGGCGTTCCCCAGTAGCGCTGCCGGGAAATCAGCCAGTCCCGCAAGCGATAGTTAACCTTATGACCGCCTTGCCCGGCAGCCTCCAGATGTTCAGTGATTTTCTCCATAGCCTCCCGGCTGGGAAGACCGGTAAATTGACCGGAATTAACCAAGACGCCTTCATCTACGTAAGCTTCTGCAAGTTCGCCTCCCGCCTCCTTCCCCTCAGGGGCCACTACCTCCCGAATGGGCAGACCGTACTTCTTGGCAAAGGCAAAGTCCCGGGTATCATGGGCAGGTACGCCCATAACTGCACCGGTACCGTAGCTTCCCACAACATAATTGCCGATGAGGATGGGAACCCGTTCATTGTTCAAGGGATTCACTGCATACCGCCCGGTCATGATGCCCTTCTTTTCCGTATCCTCAGCAGTCCGCATCAGCTCATCCTGGGCCATGACTTCCTTGAGAAAGGCCCGGAGCTCTTCCTCATTCTCCTGGCCGGCAATCAGCTTGTCCACTAAGGGATGCTCCGGGGCAACCACAACGTAGGTTACACCGAAAACAGTGTCGGGACGGGTGGTAAAGACCGGTAGCTCTTCTTCAAATCCCTCCACTGCAAAGCGGATCTCGGTACCTTCACTGCGGCCGATCCAGTTGGCCTGCATACTCTTAACCTTCTCCGGCCAACCTTCCAGTTGGTCTAAACCGTTCAAGAGCCGGTCGGCATAATCGGTGATCCGGAAAAACCACTGCTCCAAATTGGTCTTTTCCACCACCGAATCGCACCGTTCGCAAAGGCCCGCCACCACCTGCTCATTGGCTAGCACCGTCGCACAGGATGGACACCAGTTGACGGGAGCTGCTTTCCGATAGGCAAGCCCGTTCTTATACAGCAGCAAGAAGAGCCACTGGGTCCACTTGTAGTAGTCGGGCTCGCAAGTACTCACCTCCCGGTCCCAGTCATAGCTGAACCCCAACCGCGCGAGCTCCTGGCGCATATGGCTTATATTCTCCTGGGTCCACCGGTGGGGGTGGATATTATGCTTAATGGCAGCATTCTCAGCCGGCAGGCCAAAGGCATCCCAACCCATGGGGTGCAAAACACTAAAGCCCTGCATCCGCTTGAACCTGGCTATCACATCGCCGATGGAATACACCCGAACATGCCCCATGTGCAGGCGCCCCGATGGATAGGGAAACATCTCCAGGCAGTAATAGCGGGGACGATGGGCATCTTCCGCTTCTGCATGCGGCTTGACTTCTTCCCAGTACTTCTGCCATCTCTCTTCTATTTCATGAAAGTTGTATCTGTCACCCATGCGACTACCCCCATTCCTTGCTAGTCTGCTTCACAGCTTCATCAAAAAATCCCGTCCCCTTAAGGGACGGGAGTCTATACACAAACCCGCGTTACCACCCTTGTTGGCAGCCCCAGGGAGGAATACAGCACTTGCCCTTCCTGCCCGCAGCTGCTGCCCACTCTCGGCCTGATAACGTTGGCCAGCCGGAACCGGCTAATACACTTCACCGGTCCATCTCCGAGGCGAGATTCGGTAAGCTCTGGTGCCGGTTTCCACCCAGCCCGGCTCTCTGGTCCCAAGCAGCTTTACCTACTGCTCCTCTTCCTAGATGTTGCCTATAAATTGATTCACAAAGTCATTATATGCAATGCTGCCAGAAAGATCAACTCTGCATAATCCCCCAAAATCCCACTTATACTATACCCGCCGGAGGTTAGCAAGGGAGGCTTTGGCCAGTGGACAAGGCTCAAAAGGACCTTCATGCCCGATACCAGCAGATGGTTAAGGAGGCAACTCCTCAGCCAAACCGCTGGAGAAATACTGTTATGGCCTTTATCACCGGGGGTGCTATCTGCACCATCGGTCAGCTGCTTTACAACCTCTTTGAGACAATTGAACCTTCCCGCCTGGAGACCACAGCTGTGACCCAAGCCGCGATGATCGCCTTAGGCGCAATAGCCACCGGCCTAGGCTTCTATGACTGGCTGGCGGAGCGGGGCGGCATGGGTGCCGCTATCCCTGTCACCGGCTTTTCCAATACCGTCACAGCCGCGGCCATGGAATTTAAGCGGGAAGGATACATCCTGGGGATGGGGGCTAAGATGTTCGTCATCGCCGGTCCTGTGCTGGTCTACGGCATTCTCAGCGGTTTTGTCGTCAGCCTATTGCGGGCAGTGTTAACCGGCAGCTTGTTCTAACTGACGGCGCCGAAATCTGGGTCGTGGAGCTCGGGGATCATACTGGGAGGTTCTAGATGGCAGCAAAACGTCTTGGTTTACAAACTGTCGTATTCCGAAAGGCTCCCCGCATAGTTGGTTGTTCGACTATCGCCGGTCCCAAAGAGGGAGAAGGCAATCTCGGCTCCTATATAGATACACTGATTGACGACCCGCTGATGGGCCAGCCCACCCCCGAAAAGGCAGAACGGATGCTTTTGTACCAGGCATGCCAGGATGCCTTGGAAAAAGCGGGCCTCACCGAAGATGACATGCAGTTTTTTATCGGAGGCGATCTGCTTAATCAGATCATTTCCTCCAGTTACTGCGCCCGGGATCTGGGCATACCCTTCCTCGGCATCTACGGCGCCTGTTCCAGTATAGTGGAAGGCTTAGGCTTAGGGGCCCTCATAGTTGACGGAGAGTATGCCGACTCGGTCCTGGTTGCAACCTCCAGCCACTATCAGACCAGTGAGCGCCAATTCCGCTATCCCATCGAACTTAACATCCAGCACAAGAAGAGCAATCAATGGACTGTAACCGGGGCCGGCGCGGCGGTGCTGAGCACCACCGGAACAGGTCCCAAGATCACCATGGCTACCTTTGGGCGGGTGCTTGATTATGGAATCAAGAGTCCCAATGATATGGGTGCCGCCATGGCGCCGGCAGCAGCTGATACCTTGTCCCGACATTTTCAAGACACCGGCACATCGCCGGGTGATTATGACCTGATTCTCACCGGCGATCTGGCCGCGGTGGGACAGAAGCTCTTTGTCCAGTTGGTCAAGGAGGCCGGTTACACCCTGGGTTCTAAGCACATGGATGTCGGTGCTGTCATTTACAAGCCCGAGCAGCGGTCCGGTGCCGGCGGCAGCGGCTGTGCCTGCCCTGCCCTCGGCATCTTGGGTTATGTAGTTAAAGAAATGTTGGAGGGTAAACTTCGCCGGGTTCTAGCCACAGCTACCGGTGCCCTGTTCAGCCCAGTATCCAACCAGCAGGGTGACAGTATCGCGGGAATTGCCCATGCACTTGTCATCGAAGTGTGACTCAACCACAAGGCAGTTTCTGGAAAGAAGGTTACTTCGAGAAAGAAGGTTAGTTGGTGGACTATCTCACAGCATTTCTTGCCGGCGGGGCTATCTGCGCACTAGCCCAGATTATTTATGACAACACCAAACTCACACCTGCCCACATCTTAGTGGGCTTTACCGTGGCCGGTGCTGTCTTGGGCGGCTTCGGGGTTTATCAGCGATTTGCTGAATTTGCCGGGGCAGGTGCCATTATTCCGGTGAGCGGTTTCGGAAATTCCATTGTTATGGGAATGCTTTCCGAACTGGAGCGGCTGGGATGGGAGGGCCTCTTTACCGGGGCCTTCGAAATCACAGGTTTAGGTGTGACCACCGCCATCGTTTTCGGAGCTCTTATGGCTGTGCTCTTTCGGCCCAAGGATTAATGGGCCTGAAGTTGATTTACAAGGGCCTGCGGCAGTGAAAAGTGATCCGCTGCGCGGCAGGTCCCGGTGGTGCTAAAGTAAGATCAGCATACTCACCTAGAAGCTCTAGACCGGCACCCATGATTAACTCCCTGATCAGCTCAGGGGGATATGCCCTCTCCACATGGCTCTCAAACAATTTCTCGAAGAGTACCGGCACTTCCTCTGACTCTTCTTTAGCCGCAGGGACAAAAAAAACCAAGTCCATATAACACAGCTCTGTGTCAGGTTGATACTCATTCTCCCAAATATAGGCAAAATGCCCCAAATCAGCGGCATAAGTGTGATTGCCGTAGACGGTGGCCAATTTGTAAGCGGTATTCACATCAAAAATAAAATGGCCCCCGGGCTTCAGGACCTTTGCCGCGTTTTCCAAGGCAAGTGCCAAATCCTCTATCTCCAACAGGTAGTTCAAGCTGTCGCAGAGGCATAGAACTAGATCGTAGGTGTAGGGCAGCTCGAGCCGGCGCATATCCTGGCAGATGAAGGTAATATCAAGCCCCTTGGTCCGGGCCCGCTCTTCAGCTATGGCCAGCATCTCCGGGGAGTAATCCACTGCCGTCACCACCAGGCCCCGCTGCCGCAGCCGGTAAGCAAACTGACCTGTGCCGCAGGCCAGGTCCAAAACCCGCTTACCCTTAAGCCAGCTAGAGAAGACCGGCGATTCCCTGCTGCCTTCTCCGGCCCCGCCGCCCCCTCCGACACTACCCTCAGCCCTCTCCACCAGGCCCAGGACATATTCACACCAGTAATCATAGTCAACCTCATCCATCAGCTGATCATAATACCTGGCCAGTACTTCATAAGCATCTGCTTTGTTCACCGGTTGCTTTCCCTTTCCTTGTCCTTCAGTCAGCCAGCTCCTTGCCAGCTGTCTGGTCAGCTGCCTTTTCTTCAGCCAATCCCAGCTCTGCCTGCCAGTCCACCTCGGCGGCATCTGCCCAGAGGCTGTCTAGGTCGTAAAACTCCCGTTCAGCATGGTGAAAGACATGCACAATGACATCACCCAGGTCAACGAGGACCCATCTGGCCTCATCGGTACCTTCCCGCCTCTTGACCCGGAGGTTATCTCCCTTAACCTCCTCTAGAATCTCCCTAGTAACAGCCCTAAGGTGCACCATTGAATCACAGCTGCAGATCACAAAATAGTCAGCAATTGGACTTACCGACCTCATGTCCAGTACCTTCACATCCTGGGCCTTCCGATTAGAAGCCGCCCGTGCCACCCGTAATGCGATATTCCGGATAATATCCAGTATCATCGCTCCTTCCTTGGAAATCTGAGGCATATATACCTATATTAAACAACCATTAAAACTGGGACGGTGAGAAATTCTCACCCACGATTACCATTACATCATACTGCCTGTCTCCCCAGGCCGGATTTTCTACGCTTTCGCGGTCGACAATTTTGGCATCAAACAGCTGGGCTATCTGTGCCCCCACATCCCACCGGTCAGGGGTGACGATGACCTCAGTCTGGCGGTAGCCAAACCGCTGGGCATCCCTGACATCCAGCACCGGAAACCCCTGCTCCCGCAGACGTTCAGCGGCATGTCCCGCAGCACCGGCGGCTCCGCTGCCGTTGAGCACCTGGATTGTCACCGGTTCAAGACCCCTAATCAGCCGGTCAACCATCACCCTTGTTGCATCTTCATTGGGTACCCAGTAGGCAACTCCGTTGACTGTATCACCGGTGCCGGGCAGTACAGCAGTGACTACTGAGCCGCTGTCTAGATCCCGGAGGTGCAGCGCAAGACTGATCATTTTCGTCACCGGCAGATTGGTGGTGACACATTCATGCAGCTGCAGTGCCAGTGAAGGCAGCTTGCTGATGGTAGCCGGTTGAACCACCTTCTGAATTAGGGCGTTGATAAACTTCTGCTGCCTTACAATCCGTCCTCCGTATTCCCCCTTGGCCGGATCGATTAGGGAAATATCCCCTAATCCATCGGATCGGAAACGGACATAGGCCAGGGCATCGGCCCCATTCAGCACCTGCCTGCCGGGGTAGAGATCTATGTGGAGGTTGCCTGCATAATCATCGTACTTCATCCGCTGTTCGACATCGATCTCCACACCGCCTAGGATATCGATAAGCTTCTCAAATCCGTCAAAATTGATTCTCACGTAATAATCAACAGGTATTTCCAGGAACTCCGATACCGCAGCCATGGCCAGCTCAGGACCGCCGTAGACATGGGCGGCATTGAGCCTGTCATAGCCCCTGCGGCCGGGTATCCGCACCCGGGTATCCCTGGGCAGGGAAATCAAGGCCACCTGCTTCTTGACCGGATCAATACTGGCCAGAATCATCGTATCGGTACGGCCGGGGTCTTCAGGCCGTTCATCTATTCCCAAGACGAGGATATTGACCGGCTCTGGGTGCACCGCTTTCTCAGAATCAGTCTGCTCCACAGGGGTTCTGCTGTGGATGTCCTGGGAAAACCTAATGCCTTTGTTATACGTGTAGTATGCCGTTCCTATTCCCAACAAAATGGAGAGGATGATGGCGATTCCATAAAGCATCATCCGCCTTCTGCGGCGTTCCCGCTTTAGACGGCGCTTTTGTTCTAGTTCCTGCCGCTTCTGTTCCAATTCCTCCGGTGTCAACATGGCCTCGACCCCCTTTCTATCTTCGGATTGCCCATCTCGAACTTACGTCTGATAACTCCCAATTCTTAGTTATTTGTATCCCTTCTACTGCTTATTAACCAATTGCGGGCCGCGACCGTCCTGGGGTGGATCAATAGCCCCCGCCGGATTACATGAATTAAGGTCAGGTCCATGGCACGCAGCACAGCCATATCTAGGTCCTGACCCGCCAGCTCCCGCAGCTCGTCCACTCCCGGGAAATCCCGCCCCGGCTCGATATAATCAGCCAGATAGATTATCTTTTCCAACAATGACATTGATACTCTGCCGGTGGTGTGATAACGGATAGATGAAAGGATCTCTTGGTCATCTATGCCGAATTCCCGCAGAGCCAGTTCGGCACTGACATGGCCGTGGAGCAGTTGGGGTTCTGACTGCTCAATCTCATCCATAACTATACCAAATTCTAGTACCCGCTTCAACAGGATATTCTTGGACGGGCTCTTGCCGCAATCGTGCATCAGACCGGCGATTCGGGCCTTTTCCACACTGGCCCCCCAGCGCTCGGCAAGCTCAGCCGCCGTATCGGCAACCCCCAGTGAGTGAAGGTAACGCTCCTCCGAGATCATCTCCCGCAGGCGTTCCTTTGCTTGCCCTTGGAAAATATCATCCATCCCCATCACCTTTCTCCCTTTACGCCGTATAGACCTTGATTGTTGATGTAGGTGAGCACAGTCTCTGGAACCAGATACCTGATGGACCTGCCCTCAGCCAGCCGCCGGCGGATGTCGGTAGAAGAGATGCCCACCGGGGGCACCTCGAGAATGTGGATCCTATCCTGAAACTCTTCGTATAGGGGTCCTAACGCCTTGGAAAGCCGATCCAAACCATATCCCGGGCGGGTCACCGCGATAAACTCCGCCATACTCAAGACCCGTTCCGGCTCCTTCCAGCTCAGGATTTCTAGAATGGCATCGGCACCGGTGATGAAATACATATTAGCATCAGGAGGCAGTTCTTTCCTCAAATCTGTTAGGGTATCCACTGTATAGGTCACCCGGCCCCGATCCAGATCTACCCGGGAGATTTGAAAATAGGGGTTAGACATGATGGCCAGCAAAGTCATGAGATATCGATGCCGGGCAGGGGTAACCTCTTTTTCATCCTTGTGGGGGGGGATGCCCGCTGGCACAAAGATGATGCTGTCCAAAGAAAAAGCTTCCCGAGCCGCCTCGGCAGCCACCAAATGCCCGTAGTGAATCGGATCAAAGGTCCCCCCCATGATCCCGACACTTCCGGCCTTGATTTCCGCCATCAATCCCACCTCAACTCCTAACCTGACCGCTGCCGTAGATCACATACTTTGTAGAGGTAAGCTCCTCCAGCCCCATGGGACCCCGCGCGTGGAGCTTCTGGGTGGAAATCCCTATTTCAGCCCCAAGTCCAAACTGCTGGCCGTCGGTGAAGCGGGTAGAGGCATTGACATAGACCGCTGCTGCATCGACAGCTTCCAGGAACCTGCGGGCGTTTCTGTAACTACTGGTCAAAATCGCCTCGGAATGGCCGGTGCCGTACCGTTCGATATGCTCCACTGCTTCATCCAAACTGCCTACAATCTTGATAGCCAAGATGAGATCTAGATACTCTGTTTCCCAATCGTCTTCACCGGCAGCCTCAAGCCAAGGCACCAGAGCCCGGCTTTCAGCACAGCCCCGGAGAACAACTCCCCGTGCTTTTAACTCTTCTGCCGCTTTGGGCAAGAATTCCCCGGCAGCAGCCCTGTGTACCAACAGGGTTTCCACTGCATTGCACACACCGGGCCTTTGGCACTTGGCATTCACCACTATGTCCAACGCCTGCTTAAGGTCAGCATCTTCGTCGACAAAGATATGGCAGTTGCCTTCGCCGGTCTCAATCACCGGCACAGTGGCATTTTCCATGACGCTCTGGATCAGCCCCCGCCCGCCCCGGGGAATGAGAACATCCACCAGCCCCGTAAGCCGCATCAGCTCCTCCGCGGAAGCCCGGCTGGTATCTTCAACCATCTGGATGGATTTCTCCGGCAGGGAAGTCTCCCTTAAGGCACTCTCCATGGCTTCAACAATGGCTTTATTGGACCTAAAGGCATCGGAACCACCCCTCAGAATCACTGCATTGCCGGCTTTAAGGCAGAGCCCTGCAGCATCAACGGTCACATTGGGCCGGGCTTCGTAAATGATGGCAACAACACCCAGGGGCACCCGCACCCGCCCTACCTCCATGCCGTTGGGCCGCCTGCCCATGGAAACCGTAACGCCTACAGGATCGGGCAAAGCCGCAACTTCCCGCAGGCCCTCAGCAGCGGCGGTGAGCCTTTCTTGATTGAGGGTCAGGCGGTCAATCAAAGCTTTGGAAATACCTTTGGCCTTGGCTGCTTCCACATCTTCCCTGTTGGCTGCCAGGATCCTATCCGACTGTGCCTCCAAGGCATCGGCCATGGCCAGTAACGCGGCATTTTTCTCCAGGGTCGAAGTATTCCGCAGACGGCGGGCAGCCTCCCTGGCCATCAAGGCTTGATCCCGTACACTACCGGCCGACATCATGCCAGTTGAGTCTCCCTTCCTCACCATTCTCACTCCTCCGGAAATAAGACTAGGTTATCCCGATGAATGACCTCATCATAGTCTTTACGGCCTAAAATCTGGGGCAGCACCTCAGAATGATGGCCCTTGATCAGCTCAACTTCCTCCGCTGCATAATTGCTTAGACCCCGCCCTATCTCTTTTCCTTCTCCATCTCGAACTATGACCAGATCACCGGCAGCAAAGGAGCCCAATACCTTTGTAATTCCAATAGGCAAGAGACTCTTGCCGGCCTCCATTAAAGCGGTTTTTGCTCCATCATCGACAAAAATCTCGCCCAAGGGCTGATGGTAAAAGGCCAGCCACCGTTTTCTGCTGTTAAGCCGCTCCTCCTCAGGCAGGAACAGGGTGCCGACATCTTCTCCCGCAACAGCTGCATGGATCACGCCATCACGACCGCCGTGGGCAATGATCATGGGAATGCCCGACCGGCAGGCGATCCGGGCGGCCTGAAATTTGGTGACCATGCCCCCTGTCCCCCGGGCACTGCCGGCTCCGCCTGCAGCCTCTGCCAGCTCTTCGATGCTGGTCACTATATCCACCAGCTGGGCATCGGGATCTTGCCGGGGGTCTGCCGTGTAAACTCCATCTACATCGGACAAGACAAGCAAGAGATCCGCCCCTACCAAGGCAGCAACCAGGGCCGATAGAGTGTCATTGTCCCCGAACTTGATCTCCTCCACGGCCACTGTATCATTTTCATTGACAATGGGTACAACCCGATAGCGGAGAAGCTCCAATAGGGTATGGCGGGAATTAAGATAGCGTTCTCGGCTCCTCAGATCCTCTCTAGTCAAAAGGACTTGGGCCACTACTTGACCGTATTCGGCAAACAGCTTTTCATAAACCTGCATCAAAAGACCCTGACCCACCGCGGCCACAGCCTGCTTAGCCGGCAGGGTAGCGGGTCTTTGGGAAAACCCCAGGCGGCTCAGGCCTGCACTGATGGCGCCTGAAGTCACCAAGACTACTTCCATTCCCCGGTTGGTTAAGTCGGCAATTTCCCTCACCAGCCGCTCCATGCGGTCCAAATTCAAACGATAGGTCGGATATGTAATGGTACTGGTTCCGACCTTGACCACCACCCGCTTAACGTTGTGGAAGATATTCGCTGCGGTTCATAGATCAGCAATGCCCCCTTTTCCGGGATTTTCTTTAGATGGACGGTACAGAACTATGACTTTGCCAATGGTCTGTACTACCTCGGCTTGTGTTAAATTCGCCAAGACCCTTGCCATTTCCTGGGGCTTTTCATCGACATTCTGCAGCAGCCTGATCTTAATCAGCTCTCTAGCTTCCAAGGCTGTATCGATTTGACGGATGAGGTTATCAGATATGCCGCCCTTGCCGACTTGGATAATCACCGGCAGCTCATTAGCAAGCCCTCTCAGCCGTGCCCTTTCCTTGCTGGTCAGCACCTATCGCACCTCCCTTTCTCCCTGCAATTATTAGCTCAGATATTCAAACTCCCATTCAGCTATCCGAACGGTGTCTCCATCCTTGATCCCAGCATTCCGGAGCGCTTCGATGACTCCTATATCCTCCAACAGCACCAGCCACCAGCGGAGGGTGTCGGGGTTCTCCAGATCGTGGCGTTCCATCAATAACTCCAGTCCTTCCCCCTCGACCACAAAGGCATCTTCCTCCCGCCGCACTGTAAAATCCGATAGCCGCCGGGAACTCCGGGGGATCTGAATTACTTCAACTTCGTCCCCTGCCGGCTCCTCCTGAACCGGTGACGGCAGCTGCTGCAGGGTGCGCCAGATTCTATAGACCAGTTCCTTGACTCCCTGACCGGTCGCTGCAGAAATTCCCACAACATCCTGTCCCACCGCTTCCTCAAGCCTTTGAAGGTTCTCTTCGGCGCCGGGGATGTCCAGCTTATTGCCCACAACAATAAAGGGCCGCTCCGCCAAGTTCCGGCTGAATAAAGCCAGTTCCTCCCGCACCTGGCGGTAATCATCCACTGGATCCCGGCCCTCCATCCCTGAGCAGTCCACAATATGGACCAGGAGCCGGGTTCGCTCAACGTGGCGGAGAAAATCATGGCCCAACCCTACACCGGCATGGGCACCTTCAATCAAGCCGGGGATATCTGCCACCACGAAGCTTTTGCCAGTTTCCACCTTCACAACTCCCAGATTAGGCGACAAAGTGGTAAAGGGATATGGGGCGATCTTGGGCTTTGCGGCAGAAATTACAGAAAGGAGCGTAGACTTTCCGGCATTGGGATAGCCCACCAGGCCCACATCGGCGATGACTTTCAGCTCCAGCCGCAGCCATCGGGCTTCCCCGGGCTCACCCTTTTCCGCAAAGGATGGAGCCCGCCGGGTGGCTGTAGCAAATGCGGCATTGCCCCGGCCTCCCTTGCCTCCCCGGGCTGCCAGCAGCCGCTGACTGGGACGGACTAGATCAGCCAGGACTTCTCCAGTCTCATCGTCCTTCACCACTGTTCCCGGGGGCACTTTGATCACCAAATCCGGGGCGCTCTTGCCTTCCCTGTTGCCTCCCTGGCCATGCCCGCCCCGTTCAGCCTTGTACTGGTTCTTATAGCGGAAATCCAGCAAGGTACTCATGGCGGGATCCACCTCCAGGAACACACTGCCCCCATCACCGCCCCTGCCCCCGTCAGGTCCGCCGGCCGGCTCATACTTTTCCCGCCGGAAACTGACACACCCGTCACCGCCGGCACCTGCGCTGACATAAATCCTTGCCCGGTCCACAAACTGCATCGCCTACACCTCCCGGGTATTTAAAAGCCACACCCGCTAGCATCACACCGGGTGTGGCCTGATATACTTATGCCGGAAACCCCGACACTTAAGC
>JAAYHH010000032.1 GCA_012735435.1 Bacillota bacterium
AAACTAACTCGTCTGTGTGACGGGCTTTCTCCAAATCGTCAGTGGAAAACCTATGGGCACTAAAGTTCAGCGGCCTGTCGCCTGCGGCAAACAACCCTACTCCCCTGAGATCAGTCAGCGCTACCCAGAAGACATCGGTTCGATTGCCGTTTTCTTGAGGATACACATAGGGCACATACAGGTCTTCCACAGAACTGGCATAGACCCCAAATTTATTGGCTAATTTGCTGTCAGCATAGCTTTCCCCGGGCCCGCGGCCATACCAGCTCACCTGATTGAAAGCCAGGGGGACAACCATCTGCAGTCCAATCCGGGGTAGAATGGGCAGCTGCCCCTCAGGAACCCCGTGTACCTTTATTACTACATTCCCGTCACCGTATACAGTATAAATGTAAGTACAGTCAAACCCGTGGTCAAACACAGGAGGTGCGATACGGGCCCTAACCTTAACCCGTACGTATTTCCTGCCGGCATCAACTGCAGCTTCATCAATACGGTGCTGCAGCTGATGAAGGCCAGCCCGCTTCCACTCTTTGACGTATACGATGTCATTATCAATGGGAGCTCTCCAGAAGTTCAGCCTGGGACCTTTGGTTATCATCTGCCGACCGTGATAGACCCAGGAGTCAATCAATCCTAGGACTTTGTCAATACCGATGCTGAAATCTTCGCCCCTGATCTCCAAACGGGTGTCGGACTGCCAAAGGTGCAAGTCCGGCATGGACTCTATGGAGAGCACAGGCCCAGCAGGTGCTTCGACAGGTAGTCTAAATTGAGCCCAGGCCACTTCATGGCCCGCAGGCGCCCAACTGCAGTCGGATGCCAGGGTAAAGCTGATATTCAGCCAATAGTCAGTGCTGGCTGAGGCAGCCGGTTCATCAAAGGGTATGGTAACTGTACTGGTCTCCCCCGGAGCCAGCTTCGGCATCGGTAGCCGGCCGGACTGAAGCACCTTTCCGTCAGCAGTTATGCTCCAACTTAGGTGTAAGTGGTCCAGAGTGAGAAAATCATAGCGGTTTGTTATGCGAAGCTGCTTTTTCTCCAGATCTTCGACTTCCACCAGTACCGGCTCCAGCACCTTCTTATATTCAAGGAGCCCAGGCGAGGGCTTTCGGTCTGGGAAGACAAGACCGTTGAGGACGAAGTTGCCATCATGGGGCTCATCGCCAAAATCTCCACCGTAAGCAAACCGCTCTGTACCCCGATCAGTTCGCTGCCGCAAACCCTGATCTACCCAGTCCCAGACAAAGCCGCCCTGCAGGCGGGGGTATTTGTAAAAAGCTTCCCAGTATTCCTTTAGGCCCCCCGGCCCGTTTCCCATGGCATGGGCGTACTCGCACAGGATCACCGGTTTAGTGTAGGAGTCTGCCTGCCCCAACTCAATGACCTTATCCACAGGGGTATACATAGGGCCGACGATATCAGCCACCTCTTGGTTGCGGTCACCTTCATAGTGGATGGGCCTGGTGGGATCAGCCTTGCGGGTCCATTCTGCCATAGCCCGATGATTGCGGCCGAAACCGGATTCATTGCCTAAAGACCAGATGATCACCGATGGATGATTCTTATCTCTTTCCACCATCCGTTCCATGCGGTCCAGGTAGGCCTGTTCCCATTCGGGATCATCACTGAGCCTATTCACATCTCCCACCTTGGCAAAGCCGTGGG
>JAAYHH010000170.1 GCA_012735435.1 Bacillota bacterium
GACGGTGCCCAGCGGATAGCCGGCCAGTACGGGATTCTCAGCATCCCTACATTAGCCTTTTTTGTCGACGGCAAGCCAGTCGATCGGCTGGTGGGACTGCACTCCAAGGATGTCATCAAGCAGAAAATCGAGGAATTGAGAGCTTAATAGCTCTTCAGAATATGTGCTCAATACAGAGACTATAGACGGTGGAAAGGCACATCGCTATTGGTCTAGACCTTTTTCCATTACCATCTTTCTAACGAAGAAGCCGACATCACGGCTATCATGCCGTGAACGTCGGCTTCCAGAGTATGAGTGCGTTGTTCTTCCTGGCTCAGAAGTATAACCGCGCCGCTGTGGCCCGGGGTGCCAAGGAGAAACGGGTGCTGGACTCCTTGTTCACACCGGTCCCTTTGGTCTCGGCGCGGCGCTGGGTGAACCGCTGAGTCAGAAGAAACCCTGTAGTTGAGATTTATTTAAGATACTTAAGTTTAAGCACGGAGGACGAATAAGGATTGACGCCGGGCAGCACGGGGCTTCCTAGAAGATTGCTGGGGCATTTCTGAAGAATGCAGCAGGGCAGCGCCAACTATCCAGGCCTAGCGCTGCCCTGCTCGTTCTGATATGTTAACTTACCGCACTCTTAACATGAACAGGGACACGGCCAACGACCGTCACTCTAAACCCCAAACAGTCAAGTAGACGTTCTTGTAGTAAGTACCTGCGTCCACATCCCACCAGGAGTAGTTGGTTCGTATTCTGGCCTGTGCACTCAGCGTAAATGAATTGGAACCCTTGGCTCCCAAAACATTGTCGGTGACTGAGAGTTCGGGGCTTTGCTCACTAGCTATTTCAGTTCCGTAATCCACATGGCTATACGAACCTGTCGGGCGTTTAAGGTTTAGTGCGTAATACAGGTTATCAACATCGAGGGGTTCAGCGTCTATGTCAATCCTGACGCCTTTGTTGCGCTTGACAAGAAAGTCTATGGCGTGCGAATTAGATCTATCAGCCCCTTCAGCAAATGCTAGTTGGAATGTGCTGCCTTCTCCTAGGATTTCAACTTCGGCGTGGGCTGGTACGTATACTTCAACTCCGAACGTCTTATCTTCCAGGGCGTTAGAGCCGTACGCGAGACTTGACAAACCGATAAGAAGAATACCAACAAGTAGCAAACCAAGTGCTTTTCTCATGATACTAATCTCCTCCTTTTTGGCTTTGCGCACACAGTCTCATTAGTTTCGTACTTAGCCTGTTTGGTGGTTATACTTGCAGAATGGCGGGACTCAAGACTCTTGCTTATTGAGGTCATCACCTCCGAGGTTGGAAACAGAGACCGAACACTATATTCCTGTTGCCTAAAAATATAGATGATAATACTAGCAGTAATCTCAGCAAGCCCTAAAACTAATCTAAAAAGAATCCAGTGCTGCACGATCATCTTTCCACATAAATGAGAGAGGCAGGGCTTCCACCCGCCGGGCCGTTATACTTTTGGCATTTCCCCTTTGTTCCAGTTTTCCCCAGACCAGCAAAGCCGGTTCGGTAAAAATGATGTGTCCGTACTTCTGGTAAACATCTTCAAAGACGGTGACATCGATCATGCCGAATTCATCCTCCAGGGTGAGAAAAACCACGGTCCGGCCGCTCTTGGTAGGGGGCCGGTGGGGCCTAATTACGATTCCGGCGGCACAGACCCTCTTCCCAGGGGCGGTTTGTTCCAGCTGCCGGCTGCTGGCTGTCCGGCGCTTGTTCAAATAGGGACGTAGAAAAGCCATCAAATGGCTGCTGACATTAAACCCCAAAACGGCGTACTCCTGCAGGAACTTCTCCTTTGGGGAGAAATCCGGCACCTGCTTAGGGCTGGTTTCCCGCAAAAGGTCGGCTGCTTCTTGGGAAAAAAGGGAAAGCTGATGTCCGGTTGATATGAGTTCATAGATTTTCTCTAGATCCCAAAGCAGCTGGCGCCGGTTGGAATGGAGGGCATCAAAGGCCCCGCAGAGGATCAAATTGGCGGTGATGTCCCTATCCAGCCGGGTCCTTTGACAAAAATCTAGTAAAGACCGATAGGGGGCTTTAGACCGTTCGCTGAGAATTTTCTCGAGGGACTTCTGGTCCATCTTGGCAACCTGGGCCAGTGATACCCGGATGCCGAGGCGGGGTTCTGCCTCGTCTTTGCCGCCATTGCCTTTCAGTTCCTCCACTGTAAACCGAGCAGTACTTATATTGATATCCGGAGGCAGGATGGGTATATTCCGCCGCCGGGCTTCCAGGCAGATGGTGTTGGGGGGATAAAACCCCATGGGCTGATTGCTGAGAATAGCTGCATAAAAATGGGCCGGATAGTGCTC
>JAAYHH010000171.1 GCA_012735435.1 Bacillota bacterium
GCCCGGGTTGGTGATCTTACCGTTGCAAAACAGCAGATGGTGGAGATTGTCCGGGCACTGTCCTTCCAGTCGGAAGTACTGATCATGGATGAACCTACATCAATGCTCACAGAAGCGGAAATCCAGGAGCTCTTTCGCATTATCCGGGAGCTGCGAAATCAGGGAGTTGGAATAGTCCATATATCCCACCGTATGGAGGAGCTGAAGCAGATCTCAGACCGGGTTACGATACTGCGGGACGGCCAGTACATTGCCACAGTAAATACCGATGAAGTGACCATTGACGAAATCATCAGCATGATGGTCGGCAAGGAGATCTACGAAACAGCCCGCTCCTCACAGCTGGATTCAGACGGTGAAGTGATCCTGGAGGTCAAGAATCTAAACAGGGGCAGGGACATTAAAGATGTCAGTTTCGAGCTGCGGCGAGGCGAGATCTTGGGTTTTGCTGGTCTAGTAGGGGCTGGACGTACCGAAGTTGCCCGAGCTATTTTCGGAGCCGACCCTGTGGATTCAGGAGAGATCTACGTCCACGGCCAGAGAGTAGAGATTAGAAGCCCCCATGATGCCGTCCGCTACGGAATCGGATATCTTTCAGAAGACCGCAGGCGTTACGGTCTGATGCCCACCCTGGATGTAAGTACCAATATTACTGCTGCTGCCTTAGAAAGATTTACAGGCATCATGGGATGGCTGCAAAAAGTCCAAATCCAAAGGACAGCCCAAGCCCAGGTAAATGATTTGAGCATTAGAACTCCCACCCTGGAACAAAGGGTGAGGTACCTATCTGGTGGCAATCAGCAGAAAGTAGTCATGGGCAAGTGGTTGGTGCGGAACTGCGATATCTTAATCTTCGATGAGCCTACTCGGGGAATTGACGTCGGTGCCAAGAGCGAGATTTACAAACTCCTCAATGACCTTGCAGAGAGTGGTAAAGGGATCATCATGATCTCCTCTGAACTGCCGGAGATCCTGAGGATGAGCCACCGCATCATTGTCATGTGCGAGGGCCAGATCACAGGCGAATTGTCCGCGGCTGAAGCCACCCAAGAGCGGATCTTGCAGTATGCCACCAAACGGAAGAGCATTGCTCGACAGTAAGATGGAATGGAGGTAATACCATGCAGCCGAAGCCTGCAGCCGCCGATGTAGAATTTGTGGAAAGATCTTCATTCGTCCGGTCTGATACGACCCAAAAGCTGCTGGCCTTTGCCAGTTTGATTGTACTCTTTGTAGGTTTTTCCTTAGCTTCACCTAACTTCGCCCGTTTTAGCAACATTGTAGGGATTTTGCTTTCCACTGCAGTCAACGGCATCCTGGCCGTGGGCGTATCCTTTGTAATCGTCACCGGCGGGATTGACCTCTCCGTTGGAACTGTAATGACCTTGTGCTCGGTAATGACCGGAGTAGTGGTTACATTCTGGGGACTGCCGATACCTCTAGGTATCCTGGCGGGTCTAGCTACCGGCGCCCTGTGCGGCTGTATCAACGGAACCTGTGTGGCCAAACTGAAACTTCCGCCTTTCATCGCCACCTTAGGCATGATGATGGTCAGCAAGGGACTTTCCTTGGTAATCTCCGGCACCAAACCCATCTATTTTCTAGCAACTCCCGCTTTCCGTCAGATTGCCATGGGAACCATCTTCGGCATCCCCTACGCAGTATTCATCTTCTTCGGTGCAGCTGTTGCCGCGAGTTTAATCCTTACCAGAACTATTGTAGGCAGATATGCCTTTGCACTAGGCAGCAATGAAGAGGCGGCCAGGCTCTCAGGCATCAATGTCGATCGGTGGAAGATCGGCATTTACACCTTGGAGGGGTTGTTTGTCGGCCTTGCCGGTATTGTAATGGCATCCCGGTTGAACTCAGCCCAGCCGGCCCTAGGCCAAGGATATGAGTTGGAAGCCATCGCCGCTGTAGTAATTGGAGGCACATCCCTAAGCGGCGGTGAGGGTTCTATCTTGGGTACCATCATCGGTGCCTTTATCATGAGTGTGCTGACCAATGGGCTGCGGATTCTATCTATTCCCCAGGAATGGCAGACTGTTGTTATCGGGATAATCGTCATCCTGGCGGTATATACAGATATCCTTAGAAGGCAGGGGCGTTAAGGTTGCGGCGGTATTTCGTCCCCAACGGGACTGGAATACAAACTAACTATGAAGGAGGATCTCTAGATGGGTCGGAAATTCCTTGTAGTGCTGTTGGGTGTGGTGATGCTTGCAGTCCTCTTCAGCTGCTGGGCCCATGCCGCGGAGAAGCCCTATATAGCGATGATCTCCAAGGGCTTCCAGCATCAGTTCTGGCAGGCGGTGAAACTGGGGGCGGAGATGGCAGCTGAGGAATTCGGTGTTGAGATCACCTTTGAGGGGCCGGAAAGTGAATCCCAGGTAGACAAACAGATTGACATGCTGACGGCTGCATTGGCGAAAAATCCCGACGCCATCTGTATTGCAGCCCTGGACAGCAAGGCAGTCATTCCCCTGCTGGAGCAGGCCGACGCTGCAGGCATTCCCATCATAGGATTTGACTCAGGTGTCGACAGCGACATTCCCCTTGCCACAGCCGCTACCGACAACTATGCCGCCGGTGGTATAGCTGCCGACAACTTGGCAGAGCTCATCGGCTATGAAGGAGAAGTTGCGGTCATCGTCCACGACCAGACCAGCCACACCGGTGTCATGCGCCGGGATGGGTTTGTCGACCGGATTAAGGAAGCCTATCCCAACATCACCATAGTAGATATCCAGTACGGCGGAGGTGACCATCTCCGATCCACCGACTTGGCCAAGGCCATTATCCAGGCCCATCCCAACCTAAAAGGATTCTTCGGCGGCAATGAGGGCTCCGCCATCGGCGTGATCAACGCTGTCATTGAAATGAACATGCAGGGCAAGATCGTAATCGCCGGCTTTGACTCCGGCAGACTGCAGCTGGATGCCATCCGGTCCGGCGTCATGGCCGGTGCCGTAACCCAGAACCCTGTAGGCATCGGCTATGAAGCTGTGAAAGCGGCCTACATGGCCATCAAGGGCGAACCAGTTGAGAAAACCATTGATACCGGCTGCTATTGGTTTAACAAAGACAACATGGATGCGGATCACATCAAGCCGCTGCTCTACGACTAAACTCAAGGGCGAAAATCGACTCTAGCTGCCAGGCTAGCATCTAGACGGTGCTAGCCTGGTTCTTTAGAGCGTGCCGTGGACACCGGCACTAATCAACGGCTTAAGGGGCGGCTCTCTAGGCACGCGTTCCCATATACCCATATACATTTAGAAGGGAATGATATATTATGGGAATAACAGCTTCGTATTGACACGACCGCTCTAACGGCATCAGTGGAGGGATCCAAATGTTCGGCGGCTTGATTGTCGGTTTATTGGTGGCATGGATTGGATCGTGGTTCGGCCTGGACCGCCTGATTATCCAAGGTGTAATGGAGTTCACGGCACTAAACATCACCAGTGCCGGCTATTATACATTATTTGCTTTCATCGGCCTAATCGGCGGCCTGCTGGGAAGGCATTAACAGCAGGGCTTATTCTGCTTTACGGCCCCGGTGGCGGGGGCAGCTTCCGTTTAGCTTGACTGTCCTTTCCAATTGTTCTATAATATAGTTAACGAATTAACTACCAAGACACCATCTAGGAATGTATGCTTTCTCCTTCCTATTACCTAACCCGCCGCAGCCCCGGCGGGCTTTTTCATGGACTTTTTTCTATGTAGAGAGTAGGACAGCAGTAGGCCGCTGCGGCTGCAGCGGCCTACTGCTCTGAGTTCGCTATTACTACTGAGACTTCTACAATCCAGTCATTATTCCAGCCTGAACTGGCCCACCAGGCGGTTCAGTTCACCTGCTAACCTGCTTAGGTTCTGCGATGCCGAGGCAACTTGCTGAATGGCAGCAGACTGCTCCTCTGTCGCAGCCGCGATTTCCTGGCTGCCGCTGCTCACCTCATCGGTGCCAACTGCTATATCCCGCAAATGGGCAACCAGACGCTCAGTATGGCGGATAATGGCTTCCAGGCGCTCGCCGCTGGCATTGACAACATCCAATGTCTGCTCTGATTGGGCCGCACTCCTCTGCATCCCCGCCGCTGTCTGTTCAGTTTCCCGCTGGATCCTTGCTACAATGGCCCCAATTTCTGCTGCAGCTTGACCCGACTGTTCCGCCAGATTCCGCACTTCATCGGCAACTACAGCAAAACCTCGACCAGCCTCTCCCGCTCTCGCGGCTTCAATGGCAGCATTCAAAGCCAATAGGTTGGTCTGGTCGGCGATGTCCCTGATCATGCCAACAATCTGGCCTATGGACTGAGAAGCCTTCCCCAGATCCTCTATGTCACCGGCCAGCCTCGCCAGCTCATCCCTTAACTTATTGGTCTCATCCATGGCCTTGGCCACTGCTTCATGGCCGGTTGCCGCTGTCTCTGACACTTGGTCAGCAGTTTCGGTCATGGTCTGGATATTGCTGCTCATCTTGCCGGCTGTTCCCGCAAACTGATTGGCACTGGCAGCCACTTCTTCAACCGATGCTCCCACTTCCTGGGATGAAGAAGAGAGCTCCGCAGCCATATCGGCCACTTGATCCGAGTATTCCTTCAACGTGGTAACTACTGCCCTGAGGCGCTCTGCCATTTGGGCTAGGCTTTCGGCAAGCCTTCCTATTTCGTCATTGCTGCTTCCCTCAACTGTTACAGTTAGGTCCCCGGCTGCCACCCGCCCAGCCAGCTCCTCCATCTGACCAAGGGGCGCAAGGGACCGTCTAATCAGCCGTGACATCACAAAGATGATGCACAGGACTACTACAACAGTAATCACCGTGTTGAGAATCAGCTGTCTAACTACCACCTGTGCTAGAAGGCTCCGGGGGATCACCACACCTAATGACCAGCCTGTCATTTCCATTGGGTGGTAGAAAACCACTACCGGTTCCCCGTCATGAAATGCCTCACTGTATCCTGCTTTGCCAGCGACCATATCCTGACAGATCCTGCCAAGATCCCCTTCCAGCTCAGTTCCCTTAGCGGCAAAGGTTAGACTGCTATCGGGGTGATACAGGAAGGTGCCGTCTCGACTGAGCAGGATGGCATAACTGCCTTCAACGATGCGTACCGATGATACAATGTCCGCGATGCTGTCCAAATCCACATCGATGCCCAATATCCCTTTGAAGGAGCCATTGACATAAACGGGATATGTAATGGAAATGACAAGGGCACCGGTGGTTTCTTCTATGAAGGGCTCAGTGAAGAACAAACCATTGGCTGCCTTACCCTGCTGATACCATTCCTCCTCATTGATCCGATAGAAGAAAGACATTTCCGATTCATGGATATCAAAAAAGGTCTGAGCGGCATCAGAAGCAAAGTAGAGGTTGGTGATGTGTTCATCTCTACCAGCTACTCTTCTAATGGTCGATAGATAGTCCGAATAGGCTTCACTATTCCGGTAATCCCTTGGCGACCGGTGAATAGCTTGGCGGGCGAAATTGACGACGTCTTCCGACTGTGCCAGTGTCTCAACTATGACTGCGTAGGTTTTGAAATAGGTCTCAAGTTCGGCAGTAGCCCTAGTAGCGGCCTCTTTACCTGTGTCGTTGGTAGCCTGCCACCCTAGACTATACAAACCCACGCCGGAAACTATGCCGATGAGACCAAACCCGACCAGCACCAGCACTAGAGTCGGCACCATCAGCTTTCGCACCAGTGATTCTTTGCTTCTTCTTTTTCTCTTGCTCATCTGCATCATCCCTTCCATGAAGTGGTCGCTGAGCATACCTCGTCTATTGCTAAAATGTGGTACAAGCCCTATTGCATAATCTTACCATTCTCAGCCCCAGCATTCAATCAAATGTGTAATGGTGGATTTCAGCAAAATATCAAGAGAAAAGCAATCAGCCGCTGCAGGCTGCAGCAGCCGATTGCTTTTTGGCCATTAACAAGAGTCTTTTTCTTGGGTTCGTTATTCTACTTTAAACTGATCAACCAAGCGATTCAGCTCTCCAGCCAGCCTGTTTAAGCTTTGCGAGGAGGATGCAACCTGCTGGACGGCAGCGGACTGCTCCTCTGTGGCAGCTGCGATCTCTTGACTCCCGCTGCTCACTTCATCGGTGCCGGCGGATACCTCCCGCAAGTCGGCAACTAAACGCTCAATATGATGGATGATAGCCTCCAGCCGCTGCCCACTGGCATTAACAACCTCCAGTGTATGTTCTGCTTGAGCAGCGCTTCTCTGCATGCCTGCTGCTGTGTCATGGGTTTCCCGCTGGATCCTTTCCACAATGGCCCCAATTTCCGCAGCAGCCCGTCCCGATTGTTCCGCTAGATTCCGCACTTCATCGGCAACTACAGCAAAACCTCGACCAGCCTCTCCCGCCCTCGCGGCTTCAATGGCAGCATTCAAAGCCAAGAGATTGGTCTGGTCGGCGATGTCCCGGATCATATCGACAATCTGGCCTATGGACTGAGATGCCCTGCCTAACTCCTCTACTTCATCAGCCAGCTCCGCAAGTTCATCCTTCAGCTTGCTGGTCTCATCCATGGCCTTTACCACGGCTTCATGGCCGGTTGCCGCAGTCTCTGACACTTGGTCAGCGGTTCCGGCCATACTCTGAATGCTTTCACTCATATTCGCGGCTGTTCCCGCAAACTGATTGGCACTAGCAGCAACCTGCTCAACCGATGCTCCCACTTGCTGCGATGACGAGGAGAGTTCTGCAGCCGTATCGGCCACCCGCCAAGAGTAGTCCTTTAAGGTGCTGACTATTGTCCTGAGGCCTTCTGTCATTTTAGAAAAGCTTGCGGCAAGCCTTCCTATCTCATCATTACCGCCTGCTTCAACTGTTACAGCTAGGTCTCCCGCCGCCACCAGCCCCGCCAGCTCCTCCATCTGACCAAGGGGCGCAAGAAGACGCCGGATCAACTGGGACATAACAACTATGATCCCCAGAATAAATGCGGCAGCAATGAAGATGTTCAAAATTACTTCTTTGACTATTATCTGTGCCAGAAGCCTGCGGGGGATCAC
>JAAYHH010000172.1 GCA_012735435.1 Bacillota bacterium
CTGCCTTCACCGCAAGTCTAGCCTCCACGGCATCTGCGGGGACGATTACCGTCATGCCCGGCAGGGCCCGCATCAAAGCTATATCCTCCAGCATCTGATGGGAGCCGCCGTCCTCACCTACCGTCACCCCGGCATGGGTAGCCGCGATCTTGACATTAAGATTGCCGTAGGCCACAGAATTGCGGATCTGATCATAAGCTCTGCCTGTTGCGAAGACCGCAAAGGTGCTGGCAAAGGGGATCTTGCCCGCAGCGGCCAGCCCGGCAGCCGTTCCGATAAGATCCTGCTCGGCGATACCGATCTGCACAAAGCGTTCGGGGAAAGCCTTAGCGAAACCTGCAGTCTTCGTTGACGCTGACAAATCAGCATCCAATACGACTATGTTGGGATTCACCTGCCCCAGCTCAACCAGGGTCTCTCCATATGCATCTCTTGTTGCTTTCTTTACAGCCATTCCCCTCACTCCTCTCCAGCAGCCAGTTCTGCCAAGGCTGCCTCGGTTTGTTCCTTGGAGGGGGCATTACCATGCCAACCCACCTGATTCTCCATAAAGGAAACACCTTTACCCTTCACTGTATGGGCAACGATCACAGTCGGCTTTCCTTTTATGCCTCTGGCCAGGCGTAGAGCCGCAATGATCTGGCCTATGCAGTGACCGTCAATATCCAGGGCGTACCAACCAAAGCTGCGGAAACGCTCAGCAATATCATCGACGCCCATGACATCCCGGACATCTCCATCGATTTGGAGATTGTTGTTATCAACGATGGCAACCAGATTATCCAGTTTATAATGGGCAGAGGTCATAGCTGCTTCCCAAACCATGCCTTCCTCTATCTCGCCATCGCCCAATAGGGCATATACCCTGTAGTCCCGGCCGTCCATCTTGGCCGCTAAGGCCATGCCGTTGGCTATAGATAGGCCTTGGCCCAGGGAACCTGTGGGAACTTCAACCCCCGGGGTCTTGGTGCTGTCAGGATGTCCCTGGAGGTGACTGCCCAGCTTGCGCAGGGTCTTCAGGTCTTCCACTGGGAAGTAGCCCTTTTCCGCCAATGCGGCGTAGAGAATAGGCGCTGCATGCCCTTTGGAGAGCACAAATCGATCCCGCTCCGGCCAATCGGGCCTTGCTGGATCGATGTTCATCTCATGCCAGTACAGCACCGTCATAATATCTGCCGCAGAGAGGGAACCGCCCGGATGTCCGGAGCCAGCTTCTCCCAGCATCTCGATGACATGTTTTCTTAATACTCTAGCCTGTTTCGCTAACTCTTTTACTAACTGCTCATCAGCGCTGGCCATGTTATCACTCCTTCACTTGCTGCTCTTCCTTCTATTCCTCTGGATAATCCACTTTTCCTGCCGGCAGACTACATGCCCTTAAAACCTTCCCCCAATACCTCCCGGACATCACTAATCACCAGGAAAGCCCTGGGATCTATCTCCCGCACCAAGTCCTTGACCGCGCCCACCTCCCGGCGGCTGACAATTACCATCAATACCTGCCGGTCGCTCCTGGTAAACATTCCGGTTCCGTGGAGTGATGTCACTCCCCGTTCCAGCCGGTTCATAATCTCCCGGGCGATCTCCTCTGGATATTGGGAAATGATGTACGCTGCTTTATTGTAACCTGTTCCCTCTTGTACTAAATCAATGGCCCTTGAGGAAACCACCAAGGAGAGAAAGGCATAGAGCCCCAGCTCCGGACCGAAAACCAGGCCTGCCAAGGCAATTATACAGGCATCGATAACCAGCACAGCCTGCCCTAGGCGCATATCAGTGAAATGGTTGATAAGCAGTGCCCCGAGGTCAGTCCCGCCGGTAGAACCCTGAAACCGCATGGTGATGCCGATGCCGATTCCCACAAAAACACCGCCGTAAATAGCGGCCAGCAGGGGATCGGTGGTAACTGGACCGGTAATTGCTGCCAAGACGTCAACTAGGACAGACAGGGATATTGCTCCGTAGACGCTCTTTACCCCGAACTTCGGCCCCAAGATATAGGTCACAGCCAAGAATAGAGGAATATTCAGGGACAGCATGACAACACCAACGGGCCAGCCCCACAGGTAATGAAACACAGTACCGATGCCGCTGACGCCGCCAGCAGCAATTTTGTTGGGAATCAAGAACCAGTTGTATCCTAGAGCAGTGAGGACTACCCCAAGGGAAATCATAATGTATTCATATCCTATCCGCTGCCACCGGGACATTGCTTCACCTACTTCCCCGTACGCCTGCCGGCATATTTCCGCCGGAGGACCTGCTGAACAAACCTGGGCAGAGCCAGCATCCGCCGGGCCCGCCGGGGCTGGATTATCAGTCGAAACAACCATTCCAGCCCTGCATTTCCCATCCACCGAGGTGCCCGCTTGACCCGTCCCGCCCACACATCAAAACTGCCTCCGACCCCTACCGCAACGGGAACCAACAGTTCCCCTTGATGCTCAGCCAGCCAGAGCTCCTGCCGGGGAGCGCCTAAAGCCACCAGCAGAATATCCGGCCCGGCCCCTTTGATCTCCTCCAAAATGTACTGTTCTTCTGCCTGGGTGAAGTAGCCGTGCCGGCATCCTGCCGTAAGTAAACCAGGATACCGATAGCGAAGCTCCATAGCTGCAGCCTCCGCTACCCCCGGCTCTGCACCTAGAAAATACACCTTAAGCCCCGCCTCTGCTGCCCATTTGACCAGCTCCTCGGCAATCTCTACACCGGGCAGCCGCTCAAGCTCTACGCCGCCCAAGGTCCGGGCCGCCCACACCACGCCTGCTCCGTCGGCCACCAGAAGGTCTGCCTTCTGCAAGGCGGAGGCTACTTTAGGGTCATCACCTGCCCTGACCACCAGCTCGGCATTGACTGTTACCAGCCAAGTGGTGAGTCTCTGTTGCAAGCGCTCTTTCAGAAGCTGCAGCAGCTCTTTCCGGGTCAGCTGATGGATAGGTATTCCGAGAATATCTACAGTGGGAACACAATTTTTTCCATTGTGAACGGCTTCTTCCCTCATACTCTAACACCAACCACGGCCAATTCTTCCTCCATGCGGCGGTTAGCCTTTGACACCCGAGCTGCCATTTCTTCTACCCTTTGGTCAATTTGCTCGACTAATCTTTCCCGCTCTGCCTGGAGATAATGCAGGCTGGATAACAGCTCCTTCCCATCGATTGACCTGCCCTCATCAAGGGGCAGATTGAAAGCCGCATCACCGAGACCCAGCTCCCTCAGGAAGCTCTCCACTTTGGGATCATAAACCAGGCCCAGCATCGGCACCCTTTGTACCGCGGCAAAGATTAGGGCATGGAGCCGCATTCCCAAACAGTAATCAGCTTCGCCAAAAAGGGCAAGGGTTTCCTGCACCGCCAAGGGCTCCGGCCAAACAAAGGCTGCCTCTTCCATCAAGCCTGCGCACCTTTGGCAAACAG
>JAAYHH010000173.1 GCA_012735435.1 Bacillota bacterium
AAGATGGGAGGGTCGTAGCAATGACTGCGTACGATGACCGGATCAGGTTAGATGACTTGCCGGTCAACCCGACTGTAGAAGACGGGAACAAGCATCCTATAGAAGATGTGTCGGGAGAAGCGGAGACACCCGTTGACGGCCGGATCATGATTCAAGACAGCCGTGTGACGGTGATACCTCCCAAGGCAGGCGGACGCTGGCCGGCGATTAAGCCGGACAAGAATGTGCTGGTCAAGGTGAATGGGAAAGAGATTAAGGATAAGTACACCTTATCTGAGGGAGATGTGGTGGAAGTTCTTCCTGCAGATGAGGAACCAGTCTGCGATATCGAGGTTACCGTTGATTCGGAGAAAATGCGGGCCTTTGCGGCGGTGCGGCGAAAGGTAGGCAGGAAGTTCAAGATTCGGGATCTGCCGGAGTCGTCCTTTGCATTTATTACGGCAGAGCCGCTGGATATTGTGAATCCTCCCGAGCCTACCGTGGAACTGGTTATGGAGAAGCTGGCAGAAGCCGGCGTTGTCTATGGAGTTGATGCTGAAGCGGTGGAGAACCTGGTGGCAGAAAGGAGAAGCCTTCCTACACTGGTGGCCGAGGGCCGCAGGCCCGTGGATCCTGTAGACGGGTCGGTCAAGTTTCTTTTTACAGAGATCGGGGAGAAGGATATTGATCCCAATGCCACCCGGGTAGATCTTTATGACCGCATTTCCATTCCTTGGGTTAAGCCTGGTGACGTACTGGCGGAAAAGGTTGATCCCAAGCCTGGGCAGCCGGGTATTGATGTGTACGGCAAGCAGATCCGTCCCCGGAATTACCGGAATCCGGTACTTTCCGTGGGGGAAGGCGTGGAGCTTATCAATGAAGGACGCCAGGCTGTGGCTACCCGGGAAGGGCGCCCGGTCTTGGATGGGAAAACTATCAAGGTAATTCCCACCTTTGTCGTGCCCAAGAACGCCGACGCAAGTACCGGTCATATCCGCTTCTCGGGAGATGTGATGATTAATGGAGATGTCTTGGACCGGATCGAGGTAATGTCTGGAGGTCTGGTTGAGATCCAGGGCCTTGTCTCCCATGCCAAGGTCATGGGCCAGCAGGGGGTTATAGTGCGGAAAGGCGTAATCGGGGGACAGATCCGGGCCGGGGGTGTATCAGCTGAGTGCAAGGCTGTCCTGTCGGTGGTGCAGCTGCTGACTACCCAGATGGAGGCTTTGCTTCGGGCTGTCCGGCAGCTGCAGCGGGATCCCCGGATGCAGGAGGCCAAGATACCGGAGGGTCAAATAGTTAAACAGCTATTGGAAGGCAGGTTCAAAGAGATTCCCAAGCAGATAGTGGTGCTGGAAGATCATGCGGCCAGTTCACCTAACCTTTTTGAGAGATTTCCCCACCTCCTTCCTGCCCTGCGGAAAAAGCTGATTGGCCTTGGTCCAACTGCCATCGGATCCAGCCGGGAGCTGCAGCCCCTGCTTAAGTCCCTGCAGGACCTGGCCCTGTTTCTGGAGGCGATGCAGGCCGCCGATGCAGATATTGAGGTTAAGAGCCTTCAGAACGCGGTTTTGGAGGCAAGCGGCAAGGTGGTTATCGGTGGTGCCGGCTGCTACTACTCTGTCATTACAGCCGGCAAAGGGGTTAAGGCACCCCGGGGGCTGCTCCGGGGCGGCAGGGTTACTGTCCATGAAGGCAATGTGGAATTTAAGGAGCTGGGAGGCCCCGGCGGAGTGACCACCGAGGT
>JAAYHH010000174.1 GCA_012735435.1 Bacillota bacterium
CCCCCGGGGTACCCAGGTTAAGCTCCGGTTTGCTGAGGTCCTGGATGACAGCGGCCGGCTGGATACCCGGATCAACCGCAAGGCTGAAGCCGCCGATACCTACATCCTCAAAGGGGAAGGTGTGGAGATCTACGAACCCCGGTTCACCTACCACGGCTTTAGGTTCGTGGAAGTCACCGGTTTCCCGGGAACTCCAGGCCCAGACAGCTTGGAGGCCTGCTTCGTACACACTGCGGTAGAGTATACGGGCGGCTTTGCCTGCTCGAAGCAGCTGTTCAACAGAATCCACCAGAACATCGTTTACGGGCAGCTGGCTAACCTAATGAGCGTACCTACCGACTGTCCGCAGCGAGATGAGCGCATGGGCTGGATGGGAGACGCTCAGCTGGTGGTAGAAGAGGCCGTGCACAATTTCGATATGGCCGCTTTCTATGTCAAGTATCTCCAAGATATGAAGGATGCCCAGCAGGAGGACGGCAGCCTCTCCGACGTGATCCCGCCTTACTGGCCCCGGTATCCCGCTGATCCTGCTTGGGGTACTGCATATATCACCATCGCTTGGGCTATGTACCGGTACTACGGCGATGTTGAACTGCTGAAGGAACACTATGACAGCATGAAGAAGTGGGTGAAGTTCCTGGAATCCAAGGAGGAGAACGGCCTGGTCACCTATGTAAAATATGGAGACTGGTGTCCTCCCGGCAGTGTACTTCCCAAGAAAAACCCCAGGGAGATGACCTCTGCCTTCTACTACTACCACGACGTCCTGCACTTGGGCCAGATCGCCCGGGTGATAGGCGAAGAGGAAGATGCTCAGTACTTCCATAAGAAGGCCGCAGAGATCCGGGAGGCTTTCAACAAAAAATACTTCAATCCGGAAACCAGGGCCTACGGCAACAACGACCAGACGTCCAACCTCCTCGGCCTGCAGTTCGGCCTTACTCCAGAAGGTATGACCGAAGCAGTGGCCAAGAACCTAGTGGCGGATATTGCTATAAACGCGGACTACCACTTCGACACCGGTATTGTCGGCACCCGGTACATGCTGGAAACCTTGACGGAGTTGGGATACAAGGAAGTGGCCTACAGGATGATGGCCCAGGAAAGCTATCCCAGCTTTGGCTACATGATCAAAGAAGGTGCCACCACCGTCTGGGAGCGGTGGGAGAAGCTGACCGGCACCGGCATGAACTCCCACAACCACATCATGCTCGGTTCCGTGGATACTTGGTTTTACAAAGCTCTAGCAGGCATCCGGCTGGGCGGACCAGGTTGGGAGACAGTGATCATCAAGCCTGCCATTCCCGCTGCCCTAGACCACGCCAGCGCCTCTGTAAAGACCCTTAAGGGGCAGGTCATGTCCGCTTGGAGCCGGAATAGGTCAGGCTTCGAAATGGCAGTAACTATTCCTGTAAACACCAAAGCAATTATCTACGTGCCCAAACTGGATTACAGCACCTTGCAGGGGACTGTTAACGGCACCTCTATCCCTGACGAAGCCTTTAGGCTGGTGACTGAAAACGGTGAACCATACTACCGTTACGAAGGCGGCTCAGGCTGCTACCGTTTTACCTTGAAATAACCGGGTGGAACAGCCGGCGCTGCCGCCAATCTTGATCTTCTGCTGCCGGGAGTGGTGACCCACCAAAATGGCGGCGAAGCCCCAACGGGGGGAGCGGGCTCCCAAGATAAAGCCTGCTCTCCCCGTTTTTCACTGCGATATTTAAGTCGCTACAATGGGTATAAATC
>JAAYHH010000175.1 GCA_012735435.1 Bacillota bacterium
AGCTAGACTAACCATACCAATACCTGGCGGAGAGGGTGGGATTCGACCCCACGAGGCGCTTGCGCGCCTAACGGATTTCGAGACCGCCACGTTCACCCACTCCGTCACCACTCCACGCCACTAATCCCTGCTTCGCAGTTCCCGGAAAAACCTTTGGATAACGGCCCGGCATTCTTCTTCTAGAACACCGCTGGTGACGTCCACCCTGTGGTTGAGCTCTTTCCGCCGGACCAAGTCGAAAACCGAATCGACCGCTCCTGCTTTGGGGTCCTTCGCTCCATATACGAGCCGGGGTATCCGGGCCAATACTATGGCGCCGGCACACATGGAGCAGGGCTCTATTGTAACATAGAGAGTGCTTTCCGTCAACCGCCAGCCTCCAAGCCGCCGGCAGGCCTCCCGAATCGCCAATATTTCCGCGTGGGCTGTGGGATCCTTCCACGTCTCCCGACGGTTATGGCCCCTGCCTATGATCTCGCCCCGATAAACTACCACCGCTCCAATGGGAACCTCTCCAATGGCATATGCCCTGGAGGCTTCCTCCAGTGCAGCCTGCATGTAAGTTCTATCGGCCTCATCCATATTGATTATCCTTCTGACCGGCAGGGAAGATTGATTCCCATCTCGGTTCCTCTTACCGTGCAATATGATATCACACCAAAGGGCGCACTTCAAGTGCCGAGAACGCTGCCGCTGAAAAACTGCACTCCCTGCCCAGCCGCATACTACATCACCCACCGTGGTCCCAGCTGATGTTGGGAAAAATTCTAATTGCTTGATCCGTATGTATGAACAACCGAATAGCTGCCAGTGATCTGCTGTACAGTGCCGCTGCCTGTTCGGCCTTGGCTGCTCTGAGTTCGTTAAGTGCTTTCATCATTTCTAGTTCAGTGGTCATCCGCAGCCCATAGCGGCGGCGGGTCATTTCCAGGATTTCCATTGCCCTGGCCACTTCCAGCTCTGCCAGCTGCAGCCGTTCATCGCCGTCGAGGTATTCATAGTATAAGCGCACAACATCTAATCTAGCCGCCTCTGCTGCAGCTTCCAGCTCTGCAGCCGTCCGCTGAAGCCTTGTAGCAGCGGCCTGCACCCGCTGAGCGGCCTCCTGGCCGTCCCAAAAATACCACGATGCCTCTACCCCAACTCTCCATTCGCCGGCTTCGTTAATGGAAAAGCTGCTGTTAACTTCGGGCCACGTCTCTTGTTGAGCTTTGCGCCAGGCCCTTCTGGCAGCATCGATGTCGATTTTCAAGGCCTTAAGATCAGGCCTAGCCTCCAGAGCCTGGGCAACGGTAGCCTCGAGGGCGGTATCCCAGGTAATTGGCGGCGGAGGCGCTAACCGGGTCATTCTGCTCAGGCTTAAACCTGTGGCTTGCATCAATTGCTGTCTAGCTAAATCCACCCGGCGGCGGCTGTTGGACACCCCATACTGGGCTGCAGCCAGCTCAATCTCCGCTGTCCTCAGCTCCAGAGGTCCTCCCATGCCCCTGCTCACCCGTTCTCGGACCAGGCGGTTCTGTTCCTGCATGGATTCTAGTATCTCAACGGCCACATCTAGATCTTCCTGTGCCTTTACCGCCTCGAAAAACAGCTGGGTTACTCTCAAGATTACCTCACGGCCGGCTGCATCCCTGGCCAGCTTGGCCTTGTTATACGCATCTTCTGCCGCCTGAATACTCCACCACGGCTCCATAGTCGTGGGAGCACGTCCGAGAGGCTGTTCCCAGGTCATCCTGCTGCTTAGGTCAGTTGTGTAGGCTTCTTCTCCCAAGGTCGGACTGCTGAGTCCCTGGACAACCCCCCAGTCCAGCTCCAGTAGAAAACGCCCTCCTGAAGGAATCGCCTTGCTAAACCCCAGCTTCAGACCGCCCTCCCAAGCATTGTCATGGGCAGCCTCATCTCGACGTTTTTCATCAGAGACAGCCCTGTCAGCCAATTCCAAGCGGCTCAAGGAACCAGCACGGACCACCGGCTGCAGAAATCCCTGGAGTTCCGCGGTCCCCCGCTGGGCTAAGAGCATGGCGTAGGTCTGCTCCACTTCCATTTCCGCCTGCCGCAGCGAGCTGTTTTGCTTAAGGGCAGCTATAACAGTATCTTCCAGGGAGTAGGTATAGAGCGCTCCCTTTGACCGTTCCTCTATCTCCTGGCTGGCAAAAACCGTCTCCACCCTCGCAGCAGCGGCAGCCACAAGAAGGCACAAACCTATAAGCAAGCCCAATCTGCCATACAGCCGCTTCTTAGCCCTGATTTCTCTGGTTTTAAGAACAATCATCTTGCCACTTCCCTTGTCCTTATTCTCCCATTAAGTTAAGCAATCGGATCCGGGCTAGGTTGTGCTCAAATATGGCAGTAACCAGGGCATGTTCAGCAGATGTTAGATCTATTTGGGCCCGCAGCAAGTTGTTGGGGATCTCTAAGCCGCCGTCAAACCGATTCTTGGTAATCCGGTAGTTCTCTTGGGCAGCTTCTAATTCTTTTTCTGCCAACTTCACTCGGTCTTGAGCCTGTTTCAAGTTGTTCCATGCCCGCTTAGCTTCTATGTAAACCCTGCGGGTAGCAGCCCTTAGGTCAAGCTCTGCTTTCATGCGGCGGTTGGTATAAATATCCTTCAGCAAAGGAGCTGTATATTCGTTCCTTGCACTCTCCTCCTGGAGCTGGCTGAGCTCTAAGGCCCACTGCAGACGCAGCAGCTCGAGACTGCTGGCCAGAACCTTTTCCACCACCTCTTCAGGGGAAAGTTCGATGGGTTCCGGTTCTATCTCAGAAGCCTCTATAGATATCGGATCCGAATAAGCCAAACCCATTACCCGCTTAAGCTCCAATACAGCCACTTCTTCCTCGGCTGTCGCTGCCTCCAAGGCTGCCTTAGCCTGGATTGCGTTTTTTTCGGCATTGACAAGGTCCAGTTTCGTGGCTAAACCTTCCCTGGCTTTGGTGGTTATAATTTCTAGATGCTCCTCCGCTTGGGCGAGACTTTTCTCGGCTATAGCCCTTTTCCGCATCTGGCTCAAGACACCGTAGTAGGCACTGCGCACCTCCAGATCCACCTGACTCTTGGTTTGCTCCAACAAAAGCCTTTGAGCTTCCACTTCCACTTCCGCCTGCCGCAAAGCAACCGGCGACGGAGTTACTGCAGCATCGGCTTGAGCCTTAATCAGCTGTTTTTCTGCATGCTGCAGCTCCAGCCTCGCTGCCTGCAGAGCCAGATTGTTATCACCGGCCAGCTCTACCGCTTTTTCCGCGGTTATCACATAAACCTCTGCCCCGGGGGATTCCTCGGCAGACACACAGGCTGCTCCTAACCCTAATGCCAGAGCCAAACAAACCAGAATAACGGCAGCATTCCGTACGTCCAAGTTTTTCAACCTGCCTTTCCCCTGTAATAAAATCTGGGGCTGGTGCAGCAATCTGCATCGGTGCTTTCGCCGATAAAGGGCACGGATTTGGATTTAGTCAGATACTTCGGTCCTGGCCCCACCTTCTGGAAACTTCTGCAAAGGACAGCGACTTCCTCCTTAGCGGCAATCCCGGGTACTCCTGTACCGGAGCTTTCCTTAGCCCTAAAATCTCATCTTAGCAAAGGCCTGCAGCAGGGGCCAAGCCAAGACTGCACTTCCCAGACCCTGAACCAGATTGCCCGGCACACTGGTCAAAGCAACATCAAAGCCTACCATCAGCCCACCGGCCAGATAATAGCCCGCCGCCATCCATAGGGCAGAGATCACTAGACTGGCCACCACCCGGCCGCCGACCCTTCCCTCTTGTCGATAAATAGAATAGCCTAGTACTCCAGCAATTAGCCCTTCAACGGCTTTAATCACCAATGTCCAAGGCGCCCAGTGGGCATATCCCAGCAGGAGATCTGCCAGGGCTGACCCAAGCCCTCCGGCTATAAACCCAACTCTGGGCCCCATCATCAGGGCACTGAGAAAAATAACAGTGTCACCGACATTGATGAAACCTTGGGTAGCCACCATGGGGATGTTGATCACCATGGTAG
>JAAYHH010000176.1 GCA_012735435.1 Bacillota bacterium
ACCATCAGCCCGATTTCCTTGGTGGTGACATTGTCCCAGCCACTTTCCCGTACCTTATCCGCAAAGCCGACTTCCTCTGCAGCCTCCATTTTGAGCCGTTCGGAAGCCAATTTGCCCCTACGAGCCATGGCAAGTCACCTCCGCCCATAGTCTAACCCCGGCGGCAGGAGCCCATACTGTAAGCTGTCCCCATTTTACGTTACACCGGCGCTACAGCGGCGCCGATGGCCGTCAAAGCTTCATCGAGGGATTGGCGGTGGTGGAAACCAGCAGCCAGCAGATCAGGGGTTTCTTGCAGCCGTTCCAGGATATTTCCCAGATGGAAGTGGTAGGGATAGACTGCTTCCAGCTCCTCCCAGGTCACCGGTGCTGCAATGGTGCCCTGCGGCTGGGGGCGGGGACTATAGGGTGCTGCCAAAGTTTTCCCCTGCAGATTCTGGAGATGGTCGATGTAAACCCGGCCGGTCCTGTTTTTTACAAGCCGCTCCGTGGTGACCTTGGCTGGATAAACCGCTTCCAATATCTTGCCGATGGTGCCGACAAAGCCGCTGGTGACGCTGTAAGGATATTTGGGCTCTATTGGCACGTAGATGTGGATACCCGTAGCACCGGAAAGTTTCGGATAGGAGACCAAGCCCAGCTCATCCAGGGCCCTTTTGACCAGGAAGGCTATCTCCCGGGCGTCGTCAAAGTCACAGCCTTCGGCAGGGTCTAGATCAAATACCAGCCAGTCGGGAAATTCAGGATGAGTGTAGGGGGACAGCCAGGGATGCAGTTCGATGCAGGCCTGGTTGGCCAGCCACACCAAGGTCGGGCGATTCTGTACGAGAATGTAGTTGATGGTCTTTTCGGACCCATTGCTGCTTCTTATAGGGACTGTTTCAACAAAGGGCGGTGCATAGGCCGGGCAGTTTTTCTGGTAAAAGGATCCGCCTTCAATTCCATTGGGATAGCGGGTCACAGTGAGGGGACGGTCCCGCAAGTGGGTGAGAAGGTAAGGTGCCGCTAAGGCGTAGTAGCGGATTAGGTCTCCTTTAGTCAAGCCGACCTCCGGCCAGAGCACCTTATCCCAGTTGGTGATCTCAACTTCTTGTCCATCCATGAGCACAGTCTGTCGCTTTTCTGCCACCGTTAACCATCTCCTTCTCCGGAGTGGGCCGGGAAGGTGCACTCCTTTGGAGAGAGGTCTTCCCGCCTGCGGCGGTAAACCGGATGCCGCAGAGTGCCTCCAGGGGTGTATTCAAGATAGCTTATCTCTACTACCATCTCCGGCTTCACCCAGATTATATCCGGCATCCGCTGGGGAAGATTGTGGACCATAGGTTTCTCCCCGGCTGCCAGGGGCTTAAGTTCTGCCAGAATTTCCTCAACTTCCCTTTCTGTGAACCCGGTGCCTACATTGCCAACATGAACTAGCTCACCCTTGGGTGAATACTGCCCCAGGACCAGGGAAGCAAAGGTTTTCTCCCTCTTGGGAATAAATCCAACCACTACTGCATCAACTGTCTTTTCCGGCTTGATCTTGAGCCACAGCTTGCTGCGTTTTCCAGGTAGATAGGGGCTGTTTAGCTTCTTGGCCACTATTCCCTCCCTGCCCTGGGCAACTGCTGCTTCAAATAATGCCCTTCCCGCCTGGGGAATATAGCTGTTGACAATCAAGTGCCGACTTTTACCCTTACCAGCTGCCCTGTCTAAGAGTTCTTTTCTTTCCTCCAAGGGGGCTGCAAGGACAGACCTTCCATTGCTGTATAGAATGTCAAAGGCGATGAAGATGACCGGCACAGCCGGTCTACCCCCGGGAAGTGCCGTAGGACAGCGTGACCTCACCCGCTGCAGCAAGAGGTGAAAGGATTCCCTGCCTTCATGAAAAGCGATGATCTCGCCATCCAGGATTGCCGGTGTGCCGGCAACATGTTCATGGAGGGAGGCTAACTCTGGAAAGCAGCCGGTAAGATCGGACCCGCTGCGGCTCTTTAGCCGTGTAGAATCCTTGTCCAAGTATGCCAGACAGCGAAAGCCGTCCCACTTTGGCTCAAAGAGGAACTCATGGGAATCGAAGGGGTCGGCTGTTAGTGCCAGCATTGGCTTAAGGTCAGGGAGAAAAACTTCCATTAGCCTCAGCCTGTTTCCTCGGTTTCCTGCCGCCGGCGTCCTTTAGGCTTAACGTTGAGCAGTGTAGGTTCCCGGCCGGGGGCGGACTCTTCTTTTTGGGCCTGGGCCGCTTTATCCTTTGTTGCCTTAACACTGGCTTCCAAGGCGGCCATGAGATCGATAACCTTGCCAGCTGCCGGCGGCGGTCCGGCAGGGGCGATTTCCTTGCCGGCGATCTTTTGCTCAAGTACGGCGGCCAGCATTCTCTGATATTCGTTGTGGTACTTTTCAGGCTCAAAGTCAGTTGTGAGATTATCGATGATCATCATAGCCATTTCCAGTTCCCTCTCGTTGATCTCTGGTTCCATGCTCACTTGTGTCAGCTGATCGATGGAACGGATTTCGTTGGCATAGTGCATCGTCTCCAAAGCTAAGCCGGGTCCATACACCCTTACCGCTGCAAGGTGTTCCCGGGATCGAATTACTACCTTGGCGATTGCGATTTTGTTTTTCTCCTTCATTGCCCGCTTCAGGAGATGGTAAGCTTTGACACCGGTCTCCGTCGGTTCTAAAAAGTAGGTGCGCTGAAAATAGACGGGATCGATGCTTTCCAGCTGTACAAAGTCCAGGATGTCGATGGAGCGGGTCTTTTCCGGAGCTATGGCCTCGAAGTCAGCTTCTTCCATAATCACATATTGGGATTTCTGAAACTGATAGCCTTTGACGATTTCATCCTCGGCAACTTGTTTGGCGCAGCGGGGGCAGGTTTTTTGGTACTTAATGGGTGTGTGGCAGACACTGTGCAGGTAATTGAACTTGATATCCTCATTTGCTGTGCCGGCATAAAGCTTAACTGGTATATTCACCAAACCGAAGCTGATGCTGCCGTTCCACAGACTCCTCATTTCACCATCCTCCTTAACCCCTTCCTAGGTAGGATGAGCACAACTTAGGGCGGTTATCCTGGAGCCTGCCCGTGGAAGCTTTCTCCAGCAAGTAGCCAAGGTGTATTGAATATATTGCTAGCAAGCAGTAGGCAAGGAGTTGAAATTTCCCATGGCTGAGCAGGAAGTCTTTCTTACACTGGCTGGGCTGCGCAAGTTGCAGGAGGATCTGGTTTATCTCAAGACAGTTAGGCGCAAAGAAGCGGCAAACAGCATGCGAGATGCATTATTTGCCGGAGGTTCGTGGGAAAACCCTGATTACGAAATATCCAAGATGGAACTCGCCTCTATTGAGAGGCAGATTCAGACACTGGAAAACTTGCTGGGGAATGCCAAGGTAATTGACGGACGGGAAATCAGTACAGACCAAGTGCGGGTTGGCCATATAGTGAGGATACAGGATATGGACACCGGAGAGGAAATGGAGTTTATGATTGTCGGCTCAGTGGAAGCTGATCCTGCTGCCTGCAAGATTTCTCATCGTTCCCCTGTTGCCCAAGCACTCTTGGGCCGCAAGGCCGGGGATCTGGTGAAAGTAGACGTGCCGGCGGGGCAGTTTGTGTATAAGATCACTGCCATCTGCAACAAGACCCTTTAGACATGAGTTTTAACACCTGGCGGTTGGGGAAAATAATCAAGCAAAAGCAAAAAGGAGTGAGTTGTGTGACCGAGCTGATTAATAACCGGGCCTACCGCCAGGAACAGCTTAAGCAAATTATCAGGGATCTACATAGCGGCAAGACAGTTGATGAAGTAAAGGACCGTTTCGCGGCTCTCCTTAAGGATGTGGGTGCCACCGAAATCGCGCAGCTGGAGCAGGCACTGATCGATGAAGGACTGCCGGAGACGGAGGTCAAACGGCTCTGTGATGTTCACGTTCAGGTCTTTCAAGATTCCCTGGACTTAGAGCCGCCCCCTGAGAGTGTACCTGGACATCCGGTCCACACCATGCGCCTGGAAAACGAAGCCTTGGGAAAAGTGATAGCACAAGTGAAAGGGGTCTTAGACCAGCTGGCAGCCGCCGGGGATGAAGAACGGTCTAGACTAATAGAGGAGTGGAAGAATCTTCACCAAAAGCTATGTGAGGTAGAAAAACACTACAGCCGCAAGGAGAACCTTTTGTTCCCAATTTTGGAGCGCAACGGCATTTCCGGTCCCCCCAGCGTCATGTGGTCACTTCACGATGATATCCGGGCTGGTTTGAAGGAAATCTCTTCGCTCTTAGATGAAGCTGGCTCTATGTCAGCTGAGGAGCTAAAAAGTCAGATCGATTCCAAGGTGCGTCCTGTTCTCGAAGAAATGGACGGCATGATCTACAAAGAGGAGAAGATTCTGCTGCCAATGTGTCTTGAGACACTCTCGGAAGATGAGTGGCTGGCAGTTGCCCAAGAGAGCGATGACATCGGCTACGCTCTGGTCAAACCGGCAGGAAAATGGCAGCCGGCGCGAAGCTCTAAACTTGAGGCCGCTCCTAAACAGGCACCAGAAGGCTACCTTGAGTTTCCCACAGGTTTTTTGACCTTGCGTGAAATCGAGCTTATTTTCAATCATCTGCCTGTAGACATAACCTTTGTTGACAAGGATAATGTTGTCCGGTATTTTTCTGCAGGGCCGGAGCGGTTTTTTACCCGCACCAAGGCTGTCATCGGCAGGAAGGTAGAAAGGTGCCATCCACCTGAAAGTGTCCATGTAGTGACACAAATTGTCGAGGACTTTAAGTCCGGCAAGCGGGATGTTGCTGAGTTCTGGATCCGAATGAAGGGTCAGCTGCTGTACATTCGCTATTTTCCTGTGCGGGATGATGCCGGGGAATATATAGGTGTGCTGGAGGTTACTCAGAATGTCACCCGCATCCAGGAGCTGAAAGGTGAAAAGCGGCTGCTGGATCCAGAGGAGACGGAAGGCTAGGCGATTGGGCGGCAATCAAAGAAGATGGGGTAAAGCCTTAAGGGTCTTATGCCGATAAAGTGCAGGTATCGGGGCAATAGACGCAATAATCTGTGAAGCGGCCTTAGATTTGTTGCAGATTTATGGTTGACTTCGGCGAAAGGTGATGCTATAATTAGTCATGCGGCTGACAGAAAGGCTTTGCCCCGGGCGAATAGCTCAGCTGGGAGAGCACCTGCCTTACAAGCAGGGGGTCACAGGTTCAAGTCCTGTTTCGCCCACCACGCGGAACCGTGGTGTAGTCGGTTAACACACCGGCCTGTCAAGCCGGA
>JAAYHH010000177.1 GCA_012735435.1 Bacillota bacterium
CCAGGGTACAGGCTGCTTACAATCGATACTGCGATGATGGCAATCAGCAGGTAGAGGCTGATACCCCGCAAGAATCTGTTCAAAATTCGTCCTCCCCTCGAAGTAGCATAAAGAAATGGGGCCTGCAGACCAGCGGCCCTCGCCTTAATTGCTTCAGCAGTCTACAAAGCTCAAAATAAGCAGATAAGTCCACTCCTCCACGAGATCTTATTATATCATACGAATAGGGCCTTTACAACGAGGTGCCGGCACTCAGCTTACACCTTCTCTGCGGTAATTCGCAGTACCTTCTCTGTGTGGTCGGTGACCCTGGTCCTCTGGTCCTGGTGCAGTCCTACAACAGCAACAATCCCCTTACCGTCGATAATACACGGTATTTTGTTCCTGAGCTCCCTGGGGATTTTCTCGTCGATGAATAGGTCCTTCAGCTTCTTGGAACCCGACATGCCTAAAGGCTGAAAGCGATCGCCGGGCTGGCGGCTCCGTGCATAAAGGGGCAAGTCTAAAGAGGCCAAATCCATGTCGGCCCACCAGACCCCCAGCTCCTGCCAAGCATCCCTAGGCTGCAGGGGACTGCCTACTTCCCACCAAGGGTTTACCGTTGTTAAAATCTGAAGCTGAATCGATAGACCAGCACTTTCAATGATTGTACTGGAGCCCAAAGGCAGAAGGCAAGGGCCAAACCCTCGATCCTTTTCCATATCTACCCGGCGGGCGAGAATTAAAACTTCGTCCCGGACAAAAACATCTATATTCCCCGGCAGAGTGCGCTGCCCGGCAGGAACCTCACCGGCTATGCATTTCTCGACATAATCCAGACCTGCGGCAGCCAGGCTCTGCTCTCCGTGGGTCACCTTGGAATAGGCATGGGCAGCTATCCGCTTGCGGATGGCTGCCGGCAAAACACTCAGCTCTGCCAGATTAAGGCTGACCTGCCGACCGGGCCGCAACTCTAGCACCGTCTGCCCAAAGGCCTCCAGGGCAAGCTGATCCAAAAGCTGCCAGTCTTCCAGCAAAGTACTTGCTGTCTGCATGATTCTCCGGACAGCCCCAGGATTCAGCTGCTTCAGCTTAGGGATAATCTCCCACCGGACAAAATTGCGGCGGTATGCCGTACTCCAATTGGTGACATCCTCCCGCCACGGCAAGTCCCAGCTGCGGCAGTAGGCCTCCAGCTGCCACTTCTCAAGGTCGATGAGCGGGCGGATTACCCTGCCTCTAACCGGCGGGATTCCCGACAAACCCCGCAGTCCAGCTCCCCGAATTAAGTTCATGAGAACTGTCTCCACCTGATCATCGCCGTGGTGGCCGACGGCAATCCGGCTGGCACCCACTGCATCAGCCAACTCCTCATAAAGCTGGTAGCGGGCAATGCGGCCTGCCTCTTCTTCGCTCCGCCCTGTCTTTCGGGCAATCCCCGGAATATCTAATTCTTTCACATGTACAGGAATTCCCAGTTCTGCCCCCAGGGCCTCCACCAGCTGAGCATCTGCTGCAGCGTCTTCTCCACGAATCCCATGGTTCAAGTGGGCAATAAACAGCTTGAGATTCCAGGACTCCCGCAAACGCCAGAGTACATGCAAAAGTGCCGTCGAGTCTATCCCACCAGAAACTCCTACGACGACACTATCTCCTGGCTGCAGCATGTTATACCCCTTGATGGTTTTGAGTACATCGGGGAGAATATCGAACTTAGGATCCAAGACTTCCCCATCCATGGCCTGCCCTCATCGATAGTTCCAGTGCTCCGTTAGTCTTAACTTAACTCTTTCCTTTTATTCCATTCCTCGGTAAGCCGTGGATTTCCTTCCCGTTTCCCCCCGCAAAACTGGCGGCGCTTCACCCCTTATCAGGCTAAACGGCGATCATATACCGGTATCTCGTTAATAGCGCTTCCCTCTACAACATCGCCGACACCGGTTCTCTTCCGCAATAGGACTCCAACCACCGTCATATCATCTTTGACCTCACCGCCGTTCATTGCCTGGGCTTCTTCCAAAATCAGATCGAGAATCGTCTTCAGATCCCGATGGGGAGCCCGGCGTATAACCCGGTGGAGCCATTCTTCATTAAGGCCGGAATACCCGTTCATGACGCCGTCAGTCATCATGAGGAGAATATCCCCATGGCGCCAGGACGAGACTTGGGGCTCCATTTCTACAGTATTGAGAATGCCGATGGGGAGCGTATTGGAACGGACAACGTCAATATCGCTGCCTCTAATGATAAAACTCGGCGCTGCTCCGATCTTGATAAACTCCAGCTCTCCTGTGTAGAGATCGGCAATTGCCAAGTCAACGGTTGCAAAGGTCTCATCGGTAGAGCGCAGGAGCAAAATGGAATTCACTGTCCGCACAGCGAACTCCCGGTCAAAGCCGGCTTGCATCAGCTGCTTCAGCATACCGATGGTGGCAGTACTCTCCAAGGCAGCCCTTGGCCCATACCCCATTCCATCACTCAGCACGATGGCCAGCTTACCGTCCCGCAGCCAAACCTGGGAGTGGCTATCCCCCGAGATAAAGCTCCCATCCTTAGCCGCCCGGGCCGCCTCGATCTGGACATTATAAACCCGCTCCGGCAGCAGCACAAACTGACAGCGGGCCCTGGGTAAAATGTCATTACACTCGCTGGTCCAGACGGAGTACTCTTGGCCCAGTACTTGGGAGACCACCTCTGCTACTTTTTCCCGGCAGGCCTGGACACCGCCGCAGTGCTCCATCCGCACGTGGATTTCCGGCTTTCCTCCAGGAGTCCTGATTACCCGCACTGACTCAAAGGGAATGCGGGCACGGGACAAAGCCGCTTTTAGATGTACTTCCCATTCTTCATCGAATTCTACTTCCAACTCCATCTGAGAAGCAAAGGAGCGCATGATTTGAGAAAGCCCTTCCAATTGATTGGTAACTATTTCGTGGCTCTCCTGCAGCAGCCTCTGCCAAAAGGTTTCCAGGCGCAGCATTTCCATAACCGCATTAATGCTAGTTGTCAGCTGATAAGGCTGCATGCAGTATTTGACTACCTCATCGGGAAGGTCAGCAAATTGAATTCGGGAGTTCTTCTCGGCGATGGCCAAAAGTTCCACCATATCCCAGTAGGTTTGATGGAAACGGGTTTCCCAACAGGTTTGAAAGCCGGTGCAATCGCTGCATGCCTTCCTGGCTAGGGATAATAGATAATCATCATAGCTGCGGTCAGGGAGCGGCGGTCGATGGGGAATCTGGTTGAAGGTAGCAGACAATTCCTCGAAAACCCGGGCAAAATCATCCAGCCGTTGGTTGAGCATCTCCCGGAGTCTCTTATGGGTCAACTCATGGTTCTGACGCTGTTCTTCTGTCTTGGGTATTGCCCTGGCCAGTCTGCGAAGGAGCCGCATGGGTATTAGGAAGAAAATCATTAGTGCCGCAGTTGACATGGACCACCTATTAAATAGTGTCTCGGGATCCTTTAGGAAAAAAGGAAGCAGTAAATTGGCGATGACAAAGGCAAAGCTTATGCCCAACTTTTGGTGCTGGGCCCCAAGTCCAGAGAGCAGGCCAAACACTCCGTAGACGCCCACCAGCATCAAACTGCCGCTGGTTAGAGCAGTGAAAAACCCCAAGAGCATGCCTCCGACAACGGCGGCCGCCAGCCCGCCAATCTGGGCAGCCATCAAGAGGAGCACACAACCAAAGAGTTCCTGGAGATGAATAGTACCGAGATATACGTTGGTAAGGCCCAGGAAAGCTCCAAGGAGTACTAGACTGACGGCAGTCAACTGCTGATAGTTCAGGGGAGCAGTTGAACGCCTCTCCTCCAGCTCGGTGACAGGTGCAAGCAGGTTGCCCAGGGCCCAAGCGGCTGCCAAGGTCGGCAGCCAAGTGATAAATTCCGGCACCAGCCAAGGGGCCACTAGAAGCAGCGGCGGCACAGCCAATACAGCTGCGATGGCAAATACACCATTGAAGCCTATACGAACCTTGCGAAAATGGGGCAAAAGGGCAGCCGCACAGGCGATTCCACCGACTAGGCACCAATAGTGAACTGTGCTGGAGGGAAGCCGGGCAGCCATGCCGTGGGATGCAAAGAACAGGACAATAAATCCGGCAAGGGGACCTCTGGCTCCAAGTACAATTGTCATCAGCGCCATACCGAATGGGTAAACCTCTGGAACAAGAGGAGCCCTTCCCAAGAGATAGGCCAGAAGGCTGAGAAGAAGCAGTTTCCCCTGCACCATCATTGTTATGAAATTCTTGAGCCAGCTTACCAGCAGCCGGCCCACTTTCCTTAGCAACCTTACTTCACCGGAAAACTTTGGGGTGTAGACCTTTAGTTTGTGTTTCATTGGCTTCCTTCCCTCAACTATTTCCCCCGTTTGTCCCTCTGCAGTAGAAGTACTGATATTATACAGGTTCTTGGGGGTTGTCCATGTCGATTTGGTTAGAATCGAATTCCCCATATTTTTCCGATAATCTTTATAATATTATTTCCTTTCCTCTTTTCTGTGTATTATAGGATTGTCCGGAGCATTCAGTTTGCTGGTTCCCTATTTTTCCACATGGTTCTTGAAGGTTGTAGATCAAATTAACCAAACACCCATGGACAGCAGTTGTGGACTCTAAATCAGTGGGAGTTAAAACCTAAGGGCTGCTGTTTCAAATCGGGTGTTGCCGGGTAAGATTGGGGTGAACGAAACACAGATAGAGCCAGAGAGGCGAACTGAATGAAAAAGCACTTTGAACGAGACAACCTCGATAAGGTAGAACTAGTTATTCCCCTAAAGGAGCAATACTTGACCATTCTCAGGCTAACCCTCAGCGATCTATTTGACAAGATGGGACTCAGCGTCTGCGATATAGCAGGATACAAGGTGGCATTAACCGACGCCTGCCGCCACCTGATCTACTTTGCCCATCGCCATCTGTGTGCTAAAGAGCTGCGGCTGGTTATCTTGTTAGCCTCTGATAGAATCTCCATTTCCTGCAGCACAGCAGGCAAATGCTTCTGCCGAAAGACGGTTACAACCCACCCCATCTTGGAGCGGCATGATGTTTATAAGGATATCGATCTATTGGTAATGTCTTCTTTGGTCGATCATTATCGGGTCTCCCTGCGCCGGGCAGAGGATCGATGCTCAGCGGTGGTGGAGCTGATTAAATTTCTCCCGAAACCACAAGACCCGCAGCTGTAGGGTTGCCTTCTCCCAAGGCCCTGCATAAGCTAGCATGGACTTTGGAGGAGGCTATTCCTCATTCTTTACCCTTAACCAGCCGGGTCTGCCACAACCCACCTGCATCTTCTGTCTACCAAAAGGAAACTGATAGGCATACGAATCTCAGAACTAGTCCTTCTCCGGCAGGCAGGAGAGTCTTTATACATCTGTAAATATATAGTATGAAATCTTGTAGATGATCAGGGAGGCTTTTCCATGGAGATGCCTAATCCGGAAGAGATCGTTGACCACATCTATGAGCATTTGAATCAGCTGGAGTATGCCCTTCTAGGCCCCCAGGCCGAGGTAAAACAAGCAACTCTAGCCAAGCTCAGGGAAATATATCTCCGGGCCAAACAGCAAGGTGATGAACGCCTATACCTGCAGGCCTTCCGCCTGTACAACCGGCTGCTCTGCGCCACAGATGAACAGGCATCTGAATCTCTATTGGAGACCTATGCCGAGAGGTTTGCCCAGCATGTATCGGGTCTAGTCTTGAGGACCCTTGAGGAAACAGGGTGGACCGAAGATAAGACTTCCGATGAGGTGGCAGAATTCCTCATCTGGCTGACTGAACTTCTGACACTAGACTTTGAACAGAGGCTGCTGTTCGAGCCTTAGTCCCCGCACCGGCAGTCTCCGGTGTCCGGTGGGGGACCCGCCCATCAACTGCCCTTGACTGCTGCACCGTCCAAAGCCTGCCCTTCCTCTTTTGCCGAGCTGTACCGCCTTACGTAGTATGACAATGTCGCCAAACTAGCAGCTAAGTCTTCGTTGCGAACCAAGACGCCTTCGGGAACCTGCAGCCGCACAGGAGCGAAGTTCCAGATGGCCAAGATTCCAGCTGCAACCATGGCATCGGTGAGCTCTTGGGCGGACTCCCCCGGCACTGTGATGATCCCCAGCCTAATACCCAGGCGCCTGATAAGATCAGGCAGTTTGGCCACAGGCAAGATGGGAATGTCCCCTATACTGCCCCCGATCTTGTCAGGATCAGAATCGAACACAGCAACGATATTCAACCCATAGCCGCCGAAACCAGGATACCCTGCCAGTGCCGTACCCAAGCGCCCCGCACCGACTATCACAGCATCGGTTGTATTGTTTAGCCCAAGAAAATCTGCTAGACACTCTGCCAGCTTGACTATTTCATACCCTAATCCTGGACGGCCGCCGCTCCAAATGTGATTTAAATCCTTCCGCACCTGGGCATTGTCGAAGCCGGCCCTTTCACCTAACTCTCCGGAAGATATATACTCCATCCCTTCGTTAAGGCATTGAACGAGGACCCGGTAGTAGACAGGCAGCCGCTCCAAAGTCCGCTTCGGGATGCTGATTATTCCGTCCATCGGTAATTCCTCCTGAATAGACGTTAATAGACTCCCCTACTGACCGACCAACAAGCTTCTCTTCTTCCATATATAGTCCCCGACTGCCTGTAAAGGGCAGTCGGGGAATGTTATCTCATGAGTTCTTATTTAGACTGCAGCTCCTTGGTGATGGTATCGATGATAAAACCGGTCTTCGCTGGAGATATGCCGCTGTAGAGGGTATCTCCTACCTTCACATTAATGCCGGACCCGCAGTTTTCAAAACAGAACGTGGCTCTAATATCAACCTCATCCTCTAGGTTCGCTGCCCGCAGCTTGCGGTTCAGATCCTGAAGGACATCATAAGAACCCTTCAAGTAGCAGCAGGTTCCTACGCAAACATCTACTGCTAACCGCTTCTTCCCTTTATTATCGCTGAGGCTGATGCTGTCGCTGCTGATCCGCCGCCGCTCGTTGTAGGTGGTATGCAGCGCTGCATGTGCCGTCTCTCCATTGGGGCTGCCGAGCCATTTCTCATAGACCGCCTGGATCAGTGGGTTCTGGTAGGATTTCCGCAGCTGCTGGGCCTTGTCAGCGGTATAAATCCCCTGGGCCCGTGCCTTTCGGATATCGGAATTGGTTCCCACCGGCTGCCCTGCACCGCCTACGCAGCCTCCTGGACAGGCCATTACTTCAACTAAGTGATACTCAGCTTCGCCGGCCTTAATGGCTTCCAAAAGCTGCTTGGCCTGCTGCAGGCCGTGGACAATGGCCAGCCTGATGGTCTTTCCATCCAGCTCTACTTCCGCTTCCCGCAATCCTTCCATTCCCCGGACATCGGTAAAGTTCACCTGCTCCAGCTCTTTTCCAAGCAAGAGGTAATGGGCAGCCCGTAAGACTGCTTCGGAAACGCCGCCGGTAACGCCGAAGATGATACCGCCGCCGGAACTGAATCCGAAGGGCATATCCAAGGAATCACTTTCAAGATTGGGATAATCCAGTCCCGACTCCCGGATCATCTGGATGATCTCTTGGGTTGTCAGCACAAAATCCACATCCTGGGCACCGTCGGTAGCGAACTCCGGCCGCTGAGCTTCGAATTTCTTGGCGGTACACGGCATGATGCTCACAACCACCAGGTCCTCTGGATTGATTCCCAGTTCCTTGGCATAGAACTTCTTGGCCAAGGAGCCGAACATCTGTTGGGGCGAGCGGCATGTGGATAGGTTATCCAGCATTTCCGGATAATACTGCTCCGCGTACTTCACCCACGCTGGACAGCAGGAAGTGAATTGGGGGATGCTGCCTCCTTCCCGCAGCCTGGCAAGAAACTCGGTACCTTCCTCCATGACAGTAAGATCCGCAGCAAAGCTAGTATCGAAGACCTTGTCAAATCCCATCATCCGCAGGGCAGTTGTGAGTTTGCCCAAGGTGTTCTCACCTGGAGGCAGGCCGAAGGTTTCGCCAACGGCCACTCTAACTGCCGGCGCTATTTGGGCAATGACTGTCTTGGCCGGATCCTGCAGAGCCTGCCATACCTCATCTGTCTGCCTCTTGACCACCAGGGCGCCGGTTGGGCACACGGCTGCACACTGGCCGCAGTTAACACAGTCTACCTCTGCCATTTTCTTGCCAAAGGCAGGGGTGACAGTCATTTTCGAGCCCCGATGGGCGAAATCCAGAACCCCTATCCCCTGTACTTCCTGACACATTCTGACACAGTCGCCGCAGAGGATGCACTTATTGGGATCCCGTACCAGGGACGGGCTCGAATCATCGATATCCACCTTCACATCCCGCTGGCCGAAACGAATATGCCGAATACCGAAGCGCTGCGCCAAATCCTGAAGCTTGCAGCTGCCGTTTTTTTCGCAAGTAGTGCAATCCCGATCGTGATTGGCCAGCAGAAGCTCCAGTGCCATCTTCCGGATCCTCTGCACCCTAGGGGTTGTTGTCTTAACTTCCATACCGGGTGCAGGTGGTGTCGAGCAGCCTGCCACTATCCTACCGTCGCTGAGCTCCACCAAACACATGCGGCAAGCACCGTAGACAGACAGCTCCGAATGATAGCAGAAGGTAGGCAGGTCTACTCCCGCTTTGCGCACAACTTCCAGTATATTTTTCTCTCCGTTTAATTCTACCGGTCTCCCATCAACTATCATTGTGTGGCCCATTTAAGCAACCTCCTCCACAGCCCCAAAGCGGCAAGCGTCTTTACAGGCACCGCACTTGATGCACTTCTCGTTGTCGATGACAAAGGGTTCCCTCACCTTGCCGGAAATAGCGCCTACGG
>JAAYHH010000178.1 GCA_012735435.1 Bacillota bacterium
ATCGATGAAGCAAGACTTAAGGCTGTTATTACCCAGGTAGTTAAGGAGGTGCTGGCTGAACAGCGCAGATAAACTACGAGATGAGACCTGTTGGTCCTGAAGCTAGGGGGAGATAGTCGGTGCGGGGAGATGCACTGGGTTTGATTGAAGTTGTAGGTTTAGCTGCTGCCTGCGAAGCAGCCGATGCGGCGGTAAAGACCGCGAATGTGGAGTTGTTGGGATTTGAGCCTTCCGGGCAGGGAATGGTGACAATCAAGCTCACTGGCGATGTTGGTGCGGTGACGGCAGCGGTGGAAGCCGCTTGTGCAGCTGGAAGCCGCCTGTCTAGGGTACATGCCAGTAGAGTCATTGCCCGGCCCGATTCAGCTGTAACTCAAGAATTTCTACCATGAAAGAGAAGGGAGTAGCAAACATGGGTGAAGCATTGGGTTTGATCGAAACTAGAGGTCTGGTAGGTGCCATTGAGGCAGCCGATGCCATGGTCAAGGCTGCCAATGTTCAGCTGGTAGGATATGAGAAGATCGGATCAGGACTTGTCACCGTCATGGTGAGGGGCGATGTCGGGGCCATTCGGGCTGCCGTCGATGCTGGAGCAGCTGCAGCCGGGAAGCTGGCAGAAGTGGTTGCTGCCCACGTCATTCCTCGTCCCCACAGCGATCTGGAGCGTACCATCCTTCCCCACGCTGACTAAGCAAAGGAGGAACTAGTTTAGCGGAAGGGGGGAATGGGGTCCCTTCTTCTCCCGTGCTGGGATGAACATCAGAAACCGGGGTAGAGAGGGACGATAGGCTATGCAGGTTGATGAGCAGCGCATTGCGTTAATAGTCGAAGAGGTGCTGCGGCAGCTGAAGGATGAGCCTGTCGCAACCGATGTTGAGCAAGGTCAGGACGGGATTTTCACCTGTGTTGACGCAGCTGTCAAAGCGGCGGCGGCAGCTCAAAAGGAGCTGGTGTCCCTGCCGCTGTCTGTTAGGAAGAAGATTATTGAAGCCATTCGGGAAGCGGGAGTGGCCAATGCTGAGTACTTCGCCCGCATGACGGTAGATGAGACGGGGCTTGGGCGCTATGAGCATAAGATTCAGAAGAATATCAACGCAGCCCGCCTGTCTCCGGGAGTCGAAGATTTGGAGACAACGACACAGGCTGGGGAACACGGAGTTACCATTACCAAGACAATCCCCTACGGCCTCATCGTCTCCATTTTGCCCACTACCCATCCGACTCCCTTTGTGATCAACCACGCCATAATCATGCTGGCAGGGGGCAATACGGTCTTCTTCTGTCCCCATCCCCGGGCTCAGAACTGCACCCGGGAGGCAATCCGGGTTCTCAACCGGGCCATTGTGGCAGCAGGCGGTCCCCGCAATACCTTGGTAGCAGTTAATGAGGCGACTTTAGACGCAGTCAACGCGGCCTGCCAGCATCCTCTGACAGCTATGATTACCGCTGCTGGAGGACCGGGTGTGGTAAGAGCTGCCCTTACCAGCGGCAAGAAGGCTGTTGCCGCCGGTGCAGCCAACCCGCCGGTGGTAGTTGATGAAACAGCAGACATACCCAAAGCCGCCCAGGATATCCTGAAGGGCTCTTGGTTTGACAACAACGTCCTTTGCATCGCTGAAAAGACGGTGTTTGCCGTCCGTTCCATCGCAGACCAGCTCATTGCTGAGATGCAGAGGCACGGAGCATACCTTCTAAAGGGCCAGGAAGTGGAGGCAGTTACCCGCCTGGTGGTCAAGGACGGCCATGTAGTGGGAGACTGGGTCGGCAAAGATGGTGCCGTGATCCTGAAGGCTGCCGGCATCAGTCCGCCACCGGGAACAGAGGGTGCCATCATGGTTGTAGGCTTTGACCATCCTTTGGTCAAGATCGAACAGATGCTGCCGGTTCTGCCCATTGTCATTGTGGACAATTTTGAGGAAGGGCTGCAACTGGCAGTAGAGGCGGAGCAGGGTTTCGGCCACACAGGTATTATCCATTCCCGGGATGTTGAGCGGATTGCCCGCTTCGGCCGGGAGCTTGCTACAACCATCATTGTGGCCAATGCGCCATCTTACGCTTCCTTAGGAATTGAAGGGAACAGCAACTTTGCCCACACCATTGCCAGTCCTACCGGGGAGGGTATCTGTACCCCCAGAACCTTTACCCGCCAGCACAATATCACCATTGCCGGCGGTTTGGGGCTGGCATAGCTGGGTGCCTTAAAGGCGCCGTAGCGTAATGCAGGCGCGGCTGGGCAGCAGCTTTGGCCCCTTGGAATTGGCGCTTTGAGCCGGCAGAGCCGGCTGAACCCGGCGCCCGGGGGTACAGCTGGCCGATGTCGGCTGATGATTGGTTTGGGGAGAAAGTTGGGTGAGGGATGAGGGAAATGGATCGGGAGGCCATCCTGGCAGCTGTCGAGGCCGCTGGAGTGGTGGGTGCAGGCGGAGCCGGTTTCCCCACACATGTAAAACTAAAGTCAGCCTGTGAAGTCTTAATAGTCAATGGGGCCGAGTGTGAGCCGCTCCTCCAGGTTGACAAGGAACTTCTCCATCATCGCCTGCCGGTGGTGCTGGAGGGCATTGCGGCTGCCCGGGAAGTGGTGGGAGCAAAGCGGGCTTATTTAGCTGTCAAGGGCAAGTATGATTCTTTGCTCCGAAAAATAAAGAGACACCTGGCCTCCCGACCATGGCTGGAACTTGTCCCTCTGCCTGATATCTACCCTATCGGGGATGAACATCTTCTTGTCTACGAAGTCCTGGGACGGAGGGTCCCCCCTAGGGGGATTCCCCTGCAGGTTGGAGCAGTGGTTCTCAATGTAGAGACTCTGTACAATGTCGCCAAGGCCCTGGCCGGGGAAGGTGTCACCCAGACCTATGTGACCGTCAATGGGGCTGTGGCAGAGCCTGGTACCTGGTCGGTTCCTATCGGAACGCCAGTGGAAGAGGTGGTCAAGGCGGCCCGGCCCCTTTTAGAGTCTGGAAGCTGGGCTGTGGTCAGCGGCGGTCCCATGATGGGGGAAGTGGTAGATGATCTTTCCCAGCCGGTAACCAAAACCAGTAAAGGTCTAATTGTCCTGCCCCGGGACCATGTGGTAATAACGCGGCTCTCGGCTCAGCAAGCTCTGCTCAGGTGGGCTTATAGTGTCTGCTGCCAGTGCACCATGTGCACAGACTTGTGTCCGAGGCATCTCTTGGGACATCCCCTATGGCCCCACCGGCTCATGCGGGCCTTGGCCGCGGGCGGACCAGTGGATGGGGAGATCGCGGCGGGAGCGCTGCTTTGCAGCGAGTGCGGGGTATGCGATCAGTATGCTTGCTTCATGGGCCTCTCTCCCCGCCGGGTAAACCAGATGTTGAAGGCCAAGCTGGGACCCAGTCAAAGGATTCCGGAGTTTTCCATGTCAGAAGCAATCAGGCCCGGCTATGTCGACGGCCAGGTACCGGCAGAGCGCCTTGCTGCCCATCTCAAGCTGGCCAGGTGGAATCACCCGGCACCCCTGCGGGGAATGCTGCCGGGCGGCACCCGGGTAGCCATCCCCCTTAAGCAGCATGTTGGGGTGCCTGCCCAGTGCCAGGTTGAGGTGGGAGAGGCAGTAAAGCCGGGGACGCTCCTGGGCAGGATGGCCGAGGGAAAGTTAGGTGCCTCGGTCCACAGCAGTATTGCGGGAACGGTGACGGCCATCGCCGATGGAAAGGTGGTCATCGAACGGGATGGCAGTGATGACTGATAGAGAAGCCCTGGCAATGATGGAGTTTAAGAGCATCAGCCGCGGCCTGGAATGCATCGATGGGGTGCTTAAAGGGTTTCCGGTAGAACTTATCCTGCTAAAGGTCATCTGCCCCGGCAAGCTGCTTGCAGCCATCACCGGTGAGACAGCGGCAGTCAGGGGTGCCTTGGAGCAGGCGAGAAACACCGATTCAGGACGAACTTATATAGATGATTTTTTCCTGGGGAGCCCCGCCCCCGGCATCTTTCCGGCTTTACGGGGCACTGCCGGGGTAGACCGCCAGGGTGCATTGGGGATTATCGAGACATTTACGGCCAGTTCCGCACTGATAGCAGCTGATACAGCTGCCAAGGCCGCCGGCATATCCTTGGTTACAATCCATGTTGCCCGGGGACTGGCAGGCAAAGGACATATCTACTTAGTCGGCAGCGTGGGTGCAGTGGAGGTCGCCCTGGAGGCGGTGGAGAATCGGCTGGAGCCCGGGCTCTTGGCGCGAAAGCGCATCATTGCTGCTCCAGATGAAGCCGTTTGGTCAGCTATCTTGTGATCTGGGAGGAAAGCCATGCGTATACTGGTACTCAACTGTGGAGGGTCATCAGTCAAATACCAGCTGGTGGAAATGCCGAAGGAGCGGGTAATGGCCCGGGGAAGTGTTGAGCGGATCGGCAAGGAAGACGGCGAGCTGCAGCTTGAGATCTTTGAAGAGCCCCGGGGAGACTCCGGTTCAGGGTCGAACGGCCGCAAGATCCAGCGGGTACTGCCGGTTGCCGACCACGGAGCCGCCATCCGCCTAGCGCTGGAAGCTTTGACTGATCCCGAAAATGGAGTAATAGATTCCTTTTCCGAAATTGATGCTGTCGGTCATAGGGTGGTCCACGGGGGCGAAAAATGCACCGGTTCCCTTTTGGTTACCGATGAGGTCGTGGCGGTGCTGCGGGAGTTTTTCGATCTTGCGCCTCTCCACAATCCGCCCAATGTGGAAGGGATCGAGGTTTGCCAGCGGCTTATGCCGGAAACCCCCATGGTGGCCGTATTTGACAGCAGTCTCCATCAGACCCTGCCGCCCTATGCTTATACCTACGCTGTTCCTTATCGGTATTATGAGAAGTACCGGGTGCGCCGCTATGGTTTCCATGGGATTACCTTCCGCTACATGACCCAGCGGGCGGCGGAGCTTCTGCAAAGGCCCCTGGAGGAACTTAAGATTGTCAATTTGATGCTGGGAAGCGGCACCACCGCCTGTGCCTTTAAGGAAGGCAGGTCCATTGATGTGAGTACCGGCCTTACGCCGACTGAGGGCTTAGTCCAATCCACCCGCTGTGGAGATATTGACCCCTTGGTGGTTACCTATTTAATGCGGAAGGAAGGCATTGATCCCGACAGGATGGACGAGATCCTGAACAAGGAAAGCGGCTGGCTTGGCATTTCCGGAGTGAGCAACGACCTCCGGGAGGTCTTTGAGGCGGCAGCTGCGGGCAATGCCCGGGCCCAGCTGGCCATTGATACTTTTGCCTATCGGACGAAGAAATATGTAGGGGCCTATGCTGCGGCCATGGGTGGTATTGATGTGCTGGTCTTTTCCGGGGGTGTGGGAGAAAGGTCTCCCATCATTAGAGAGAAAATCTGCGAAGGCTTAGAGTTCTTGGGTATTTACCTAGACAAGGCTGCCAACCAGTCGCCTGGTGTGGAAAAGCGGATCTCCCGGGCCGATTCGCCGGTGGAAGTTTTAGTGATACCCACCGATGAGGAGATTGTCATTGCCCGGGATACTTATACCATCGTAAGTGAGCATCAAGCAGGGGAGCGTCGCGATGGCTAAGGCAGTTGGACTTTTGGAGATAGCTGGAATAGCTCCCGGATATCTGGCGGCCAATGAGATCAGCAAGCACGCTGCGGTGGATCTTTGGCTGGCCAATCCCATTTGCCCCGGGTATTTTGTCGTTGTAGTTGCGGGCGATGCTGCCAGTGTAGAAGCAGCCATGGATTTAGCTGCTGCTTTGGGAGAGGGTGAGGTCATCTCCAGAGGGATGCTTGCCAATATCGATGAGCGGGTACTAAAGGTACTTCAAAGCCCCCCTGGAATCTCGCCGGGCCGGGCCTTAGGGATTGTAGAAACCTTTGGAGCTGCACCGGCCATCCTGGCAGCCGATGGGGCAGTCAAGGCTGCGGCGGTGGAGCTGGTGGAACTTCGGATCGGCGGCGGCATGGGCGGTAAGGCCTTGGTATGCTTTACCGGCGCTGTAGATGCTGTGGAGGCAGCTAGCGCCCATATCCGGCAGCTGGTGGAACCGGCTCTGCTGGGCCATACTGCGGTGCTTCCTGCACCCCATCCGGAGATCATCGCCCAGTGGCAGTAGGCAGAAGAAAGAGGGTTAACTATGCAGATGGCAAGGGTTGCTGGCACAGTTGTAGCTACTCAGAAAGACCCCAAGCTGGTGGGGCTTAAGCTTCAGCTGGTTCAGCCGCTGGATATTATCACAGGTCAAGACAGCGGCAAGCCGCTGGTGGCAGTTGACACGGTCGGAGCCGGGATCGGCGAAGTGGTAATGATTGTCGGCGGCAGTTCCGCCCGGCAGACAGACAGGACTGCTTCTTCGCCAGTGGATCTGGCTATAGTGAGTATTATCGATTTGGTTGAGGTTGAGGGCAAGACGGTTTACGACCGCCGGGGGTTCACCGGGGAGGGGAGCCAGTGAAATTCGGTAAAGTAATTGGCACCGTCGTTTCTACCCAGAAGGATGCCAACTTAATAGGCGTAACGCTCCTGGTGATCCAGCCCCTGGATCGGGATCTAACCCCTAAGGGGTCTCCGTATATCGCTGCCGATGCTACCGGTCAAGCGGGTCCCGGTCAGATCGTGACTGTTGTCTTCAGTGCCGATGCTACCCAGGCCTTTCCCCAGCGGCGGATACCGGTGGATGCCAGTATAGTCGGAATAGTTGATGAGTGTACTGCTGCCCGGCTGTCCCAAGGTACGGGGTAAGTGCCTCAGCCAACGGGTTTGCAGCCCCGGGGAGCAGGGGATAGGTTTCGCTAGGAGTGGAGCTTGTGTATCTGGCTAAGGTCATCGGTCCAGTTGTTTGTACAGTTAAGCATCCTGCCTATGAAGGCAGAACCATGCTGCTCATCAGTCCCATTGACGATCCCGACAACTATGAGATTGCCGTCGATTATGTCGGGGCTGGAGTCGGGGATACAGTAATTGCCGGGGGAGCGCCGGGGGTTGCCCAAAGCGTCTTCAATCTGGACAAAGCCCCCATCAAGACATTGATCATGGGGATTGTCGATTAAGGTGACTAGACCGGAATAAGTACAGGAGATGGGGGGAGCGAAGTGGATGAGAAAAGACTAATCGAGGAAATTACCCGCCGGGTCTTGGCCAGCCTGCAGATGGAGAGCAGTGCCCAGGATCCTGCCCGGCTGCCGGTGGGAGTCTCGGTTCGCCATGTACACATTTCCGCCGCGGACCTTGAGGTCCTTTACGGACCGGGGCATCAGCTCACTCCCTTGCGGGATCTATACCAGGAAGGTGAGTTTGCTGCCAAGGAAGTAGTGGCTCTGGTTGGTCCCAAGATGCGGATATTGGAGAATGTCCGGATTCTCGGACCAGTTCGGAACCGCACCCAAGTTGAGGTATCTAGGACCGACGCCATCTATCTAGGGATTGATCCGCCAGTGCGGCCATCCGGGGATCTTAAGGGCTCTAGTCCCATCACCTTGGTGGGGCCCAAGGGGACCCTGGTCCTGCCGGAAGGATGTATTGTTGCCAACCGTCATGTCCATATGAGTCCCAGTGACGCTCAAAGATTTGGTCTTAAGGACAATGATCTAATCCAGGTAGAGGTGCTGGGGGAGAAGGGCCTGATATTCAATAATGTTCAGGTCAGGGTAAAGGATAATTTTCGCCTGGAGATGCACCTCGATACCGATGATGCCAATGCTTCCGGCATAACCACCGGTGCTGCAGCCAGGATCTTAGGTAAGCAGAAGTAGCACCAGTTGGAAAGGGGCCTTCCGGCGGTGAATAGGGAAAAAGAAACCCTCATTGCCAAAACTAAAGCAGCGGGTGTGGTTGGAGCTGGCGGAGCCGGCTTTCCAACCCACGTCAAGCTAAATGCCCAGGTGGAGACTGTAATAGTGAATGGCGCTGAATGCGAGCCCCTCTTGGCAGTTGATGTCCAGCTGATGGAGAGGCAGGCAGAAGAACTGGCGGAAGCTTTAGCCCACGTGGTGGAGGCTCTAGGGGCTGAGGCTGGAGTAGTTGCTGTCAAGGGCAAGCACAAGGCCGCCGCTGCCAGGCTCCAGGAAGCTGTGGCCGAAAGAAACAAGCTGAGGCTTAAGCTCTTGGGTGACTACTACCCTGCCGGTGATGAACAGATCCTGGTTTATGATGTTACCGGCCGGACAGTGCCCGAGGGGGGAATACCCCTGGCCGTTGATGCAGTAGTTCTCAATGTGGAGACACTGCTCAATGTGGGTGCAGCCCTGAGAGATCAACCGGTTACCCATACTTCCATCACTGTTGCAGGAGCTGTCAGGGAGCCTGTGACCTTGTCGGTGCCGGTTGGTACTCCCATCGCAGCTGCGTTAGACCTGGCTGGGGGACCGGCGACGGCCAGCTACAGGGTAATTGAGGGGGGGCCCATGACCGGAGAGCTTATGGCCCAAGAGGAGGTAGAGGCAGGCAGGGCGGTCTGCAAAAAGACAACTACGGGGATTGTAGTTCTACCGGCTGACCACTGGCTGATTCGGCAGTACAATGTAGGACTGGACGTGATCCTGCAGCGGGCCCAATCAGCGTGCTGTCAGTGCCGGCTCTGCACAGACCTTTGCCCCCGCTACCTTATGGGACATGATATCTTCCCCCATTTGGCCCTGAATGCCGTAAACCACGGCCATGCAGCCAACACCTCTGCCATCACCCAGGCTTACCTCTGCTCAGACTGCGGGGTCTGTGAACTATATGCCTGTCCAGTTGAGCTCTCTCCCCGTCGGGTGTACCGGGCTCTCAAGGAGGAACTGGGAAAACGAGGACTGCAAAATCCCCACCGGCGCAAGGCCAAAGCCCGGGACGGCTGGGTAGGCCGCCATATTCCAGTGGCTCACCTCATCACCCGCCTGGGGCTGGATGAGTATAACATTCCCGCATCCTGGTCCGAGGTGGAGTTTTCCCCCAGGCAGGTCGCGATCCCCCTTAAGCAGCATGTGGGGGTGCCGGCAGAACCTTTGGTTAAGGCAGGGCACCGGGTAGAGGCAGGTCAGGTCATTGCCGTGCCGCCGCCGGATAAGCTGGGGGCAGCGGTCCATGCTAGTATCTCCGGCCGGGTTCAGGAAGTAACTAAGATGGAGATTATCATTGTCGGAGAATGAGAGGCCGTAAAGGGGTGAAATTCCGGATGAGATTGGAAAGGGTGCCTTCTGCCGTTGGTTTCTTGGAAATAAAGGGAGCTGCCGATGGAGTTGCTGCCGTAGACACCGCGGTTAAAGCCGCTTTGGTAGAGGTTCTCCAGAACAAGGTAGTCTGCTCCGGAAAGTTCACCGTGCTGCTGGCTGGCCAAACAGCGGCAGTTGAGGCAGCTGTTGCCGCGGCCAGGAAGGAAGTAGGTGCCAGTATATATGACTATTGCGTAATCGGCAGGGTGCATCCCTCCCTCTACTGGGCCCTCCACGACCAGTTTCCCGGTGATGGGCTCCTGAAGAAGAAATCCTCGCCCGCGGCAAGTAGTGCTGTGGGGATTGTCGAGACCTTGAGCATTGCCGTCGGCCTTGAAGCTGCTGATGCTGCCCTTAAAGCCGCGGAGGTGAACCTCTTAGAACTTCGTCTTGGCTATGCCCTGGGAGGGAGAAGCTATCTCGCCTTCACAGGAACCACAGGAGCCGCCAAAGCAGCCCTGGATAGAGCTGTGCAGGCAGCTTCAGATCGGGGAGGGCTGGGAAGCAGCTGTCTGATTCCCCAGTTCAATGCCGCAAAATTTCCCTTTATGGCGATGGCATAGGTGATGGCATAGTCCTCGAGCAAGATGGTCCCGCCTAAGCCTATTGAGGATTTATATGATCCTACGCTGAAACTTCAATTCCAATATCTGCCAATACCGTATTTTTCTCCTAAGGAAGTGCTAAAAAAAGGCGAAGCTGGTATACTATGACCTAGTATGCCTTTTTGCTTTTCCCTGCTTGTCCATGGATAGCTGTGATACCTATCTGCAGTATCCTTTACTTGGCAAGGGAGGAGACAATTCATGGAGCCGCCCATTGAACTTCGGGATGCAGTTGACTCGGAGCTTTCAG
>JAAYHH010000033.1 GCA_012735435.1 Bacillota bacterium
ACGGCGAAGGCACCGGTTCAAATCCGGTTGGGGGTACCATAAGTGGGGATGTAGCTCAGTTGGGAGAGCGCTTGAATGGCATTCAAGAGGTCAGGGGTTCGATTCCCCTCATCTCCACCATTTAATCGTCGCGGGGTGGAGCAGTCTGGTAGCTCGTCGGGCTCATAACCCGAAGGTTGTCGGTTCGAATCCGGCCCCCGCAACCATTTTATGATTGCGGCGGCGTAGCTCAGGTGGTCAGAGCACACGGCTCATACCCGTGGCGTCACTGGTTCGAATCCAGTCGCCGCTACCACATACCCCACTAGCTCAGCTGGTAGAGCACCTGACTCTTAATCAGGGCGTCCGGGGTTCGAGTCCCCGGTGGGGTACCATGTTGGAAGCCCAAAACCACGAGGTTTTTGGGACTTCCTTTTTTTGTTTATGCATTCTTTTTTTACCGCTTTCGTGTTACAATTTTCTTAGAAGTCCCACGGCTGATGGGGTTTGTTCGCCAATACGGATAGATGAGGGCTTAGAGGTCAAGCATATGGATAATGAACGTAAGTACAAAATATCATGGTTTGGGGAGTTTACGGACCAGTCTATAGAAGATGAGTTCCTGGCCGATAGTTTGAGTGGTGCGAGGAAAATAACAGCGTACATGGCCCTTGTTTTCGGGGCAGTACTTGGACTTTTTCTCCTTAACAGCTACTTCACCGAGGCAAGCACACCTTTGTTCTTGAAAACCGCACCTATTAGGTTGGTGTTCATCTCTACTTCAATATTGATTTTCTTCATCGCCAAAAAAACAACTCACCACGGGCATCTTATTTACTTAATAACTTTTTATCAAGCAATGATGGCTGTTATATACTTGCTGACATTGAAGCAATACGATTCACTCAACTACTTTAGCATCTTGGGTCTAATGACTATAACTTTGGCGATCTATCTCCTGCCTAATAAGGTTACGCTCACGCAGCTTATTACTATCATCTTCAGCATCGTGTTTTTTGTTTACCCTATCCAGAAAGTAGAAGGGCTTCAGACCCATGAGTTCTACAGGATTGTTGCATACCAGACAATACTGCTTATCTATTGCAACATAAATTACTGCTGGGCCGAAACAACAAAAAGGAAAACCTTTATAGCTAAGAGAGAGCTTTCCGACTTATCTTCCAGGGACTCTGTGACAGGCGTCTATAATAGGAAAAAGTTTGATGATGCAATGGATGAGTGGATCAGTTTTTCTAAGCGATATGGCAATCCCCTCTCCCTAATTCTACTTGATATCGACAACTTTAAGGCAGTAAATGATAATTACGGGCATATCGTGGGTGATAGCGTGCTGAGAAGCTTCGCTGCCACCGTTAGCAAATCAATTCGGGAGACAGATATATTTGCTAGATGGGGCGGGGATGAATTTGTGATTCTTCTTCCTAATACAGACATTCAGCAAGCAGAAAAGATGGCTGAACGGGTAAGGAAATGTATCAGCAGTAATTCCCTCGGCAACCTAAAAGACATAACATGCAGCTTTGGCGTAGCAGCGTATGAGGAAAATGATACAAAACAATCATTGCTCCGCAAAGTGGATGACCTGCTTTTGCAAGCTAAGACTAGTGGTAAAGACAGAGTTGTGCGCTGGTCAACATAACTATCCTTCACTAATCCAGCTTTTCTGCAGTTCCCGACACAGAAACCATCAGCATGTCGTTCTTCGCACCAAGCCTTTGAACAAGGAACTAGCAGTTGCGGACAGCCAGAACCTCCTTGACCCGGGAACGGTCACCGGTGCAGGAAATCCGCCGAGGTGCTTTCAAGAACTTCAATTGAAAGCCAAGGTCGCTGTATAGTTCTACTATTCTAGGGGTCGCCTGGTTAGACAGCACCACTGGGCCCTCATGTTTAGCGAGCCAGTGGGCAAGCCTTACCTGATCCTCCCATTGGAAATCCTCCTTGGAGTACTGGGTGAACTCTACATCATAGGGAGGATCTGCATAGACGAAATCCGTGGGAGCAAGCTCCAGGGTTTGAAAGTCGCCGCACCGAAACTCCCACTGGGCAAAAAGCTTCTGATAAGGGGTAAAATCCGTTACGTAGTTGATGCGTTTATGGCGGCCAAAGGGCACATTGAATTCACCGTTCTGATTAAAACGGCACAGGCCGTTATATCCCGTCCGGTTAAGATAATAGAACAGTTCCGCTGCTTCTTTGCTGTCTTGCTCGCCCAAGGGTCCTACCAGTTCGTTAAAGCGCTTCCTGTATCGGTAATATACTTCTTCCCTTTGTTCCATTTTGAGATTGATTTTAAGCCCCTTCTGTATCCACTTGTAAAAGTTGATAAGATGGGGGTTAATATCATTGAGCAGAGCCTGGGAAGGCATTAATCCTAAGGGTACTGCCAACCCTCCACAGAAGGGTTCCACTAATCTTGTCTCCTTATGCTTGAGCCAATACTGCTTAAGGATAGGCACTAACCATCTCTTGCCGCCGGCCCATTTGAGCGGCGGTCTTAGCTGGGTTTTGCTGGTTTTGGCTGTGCTGGCTGCTGACATTTCTATGTCCTCCCCACAAGTTAGTTTCTTGGAAGGAGAGGGTGACTCCTCTTATTTCCCCCCAGGCAGCCATTATGTTCTCAGGTCACAATACCAACACCTTCCGTTTCACAGAGCAGGAATTGACCCAGGTGGATATAATAGATCTCAAGAAAGAGTCTTGCCAGTATTGGCAGGGAATTGGAGAAGGAAAGCACAGGTTGCGGAGGGGGATTCTAAAATTGGAGCCAATCATTATGTCGGATCTTAAGTCCGACATAAACACTACAAGCCTGCTGCAGTCACTGAGGCTGGATGAGTCTAGTGATGATGCAAAGACAGTCCTGGGTTTAGTAGAAGAAGCAATGGAGTTAGCCAAGCCTAAGGCTATGTTTAAGGAAGCATTTATTGATGAGACCGGTAATGACTATGTTGTCATCGATGGTTTCAGGTTTAAGAGCCGGGTTCTACGGGTGAACCTCAGTGAAGTACACCGGGTGTTTCCCTATGTCGTTACGGCTGGCAGAGAACTGGAGGAATGGTCCAGCGGCATCGACGGAATGCTAGAGCAGTACTGGGCCGATCAGATCAAGGAATTCATATTAGGTACAGCCTATAACGATTTTATAGCCCGCTTGACAGCTGCCTATGGATTGGGCACAACTGCGTCCATGAATCCCGGTTCCCTGGAGGACTGGCCCATCAGCGAACAGCGTAAGCTCTTTAGTCTGATTGGCGATCCTCTACAGGGCATCGGAGTAGAGCTGACCGACAGCTGTCTGATGGTTCCTGCTAAGTCTATATCGGGAATTCGTTATGCCACGGAGATTACCTATGAAAACTGCCAGCTCTGCTCCCGGGAGAACTGTCCAAACAGACGAGCTCCTTATGATCCGCTCCTTTGGGAGCAGCGGTACAAATGAGTGAGAGCTATGGGCAGGACCAAGAAGCCGGAGAAACTCAAAATAGTCCTGATCGATGGTTATCTGGATGAGCCGTCCTGTCTAGGGGTTCCGCCTTATATATCACCCCATGTGCGCTACGCTTACGGTGCACTGCTGGATTTGGGCATACCGGCGAGCAGCATAATCTTTGCCACCATTGATCAATGGCGGCAGAGGCGAGCCCACTACTTAGATGCCGCCAGGAGTGCCGATGCAGTGGTTGTGATAGCCGGGGCGACTGTCCCCGGCCGTTATTTGGGCGGCAGGCCCATTTCCAGCCGTGAAATTAGTGAACTTGGCTCAAGCATTAAACCGGTGCCTCTGATTTTAGGAGGCCCTATTACGTTATGCGGCGAAGACATCCCCGGTGTCAGCATTACCTGTGGAGAAATTGCTGCCGTCTCGCTGCAGGAGATATTCGGAGCCCGAAGAGCCCCTGCCCTCGATGCCCCCGAGGAATGGGCAGAGCGAATCGCGCGGTTCGCAGTCTTAGGAGCGGAGCTCACTACTCGCCACCCGTCTTTTCCATATGTCGTCTGTGAGCTGGAGACGTATAGGGGATGTCCCCGCCGGGAGAACTGTACCTTTTGCAGTGAGGGAAAAAAGCAAGTCCGCTATCAGAGACGGGTTGCGGACATAGTGGCGGAGGTGGAATCCCTAGCTGGTTTTGGCAACAGATACTACCGCCTGGGATGTCAATCGGATCTATTTCTTTACAGGGCCGCGGCTCGGGATGGCCAGCTTTACCCGCAGCCGGCAGTGCTGCGGGATCTGTATCAGGGAATCAGGCAGGCGGTGCCGGATTTAGCAGTCCTGCATATGGATAATGCCAACCCTGCCAGTATCATGCGGGCTCCGAAGCTGGCTGCCGAAGTTATAGACATTATCTGCCAGTATAACACCCCTGGCGATGTAGCGGCTTTTGGCTTAGAATCAGCGGATCCGGCTGTATTGGCTGCCAACCGGGTTGAAACAACTCCAGAGGAGACCCTGGCTGCTGTTCGATTAATGAATGAAATTGGTGGCCGTCGAGAGCAGGGTATCCCAAAGCTATTGCCCGGTCTCAATTTTCTCCACGGGCTGCGGGGGGAAAGACCGGAGACCCTGGAGATCAATTTTCGGTATTTGCAGAGCCTTATGGATGAAGGACTCATGGTACGGCGAATTAACATCCGGCAGGTACTCCCCGTTGGAGACTATGATCCGGTTCGCATCGATGCCCGCCGCTTCCAGGCGTATAAGGACAAGGTAAACGAGGAAATCAACAAACCCATGCTGCGGCGGGTATTCCCCAACGGTACGCTGCTCCGTGATGTACACGTTGAAGAAGTAAAGGGTCAAGTCAGCTTTGGCAGGCAGTTGGGATCCTATCCGATTCTCGTGGGCATTCCCGGGGAGATGCCGCTGGGAACCATCCTAGACGTGGGAATCATTGATCACGGGTATCGCTCGGTAACTGGATTGCCTGTCCCCCTCCATATCAATAGGGCCAGCGTGGCGCAGCTGGCGGCTATCCCAGGGATGGGACGGAAGCGGGCCACTCGGGTATTCCTAGCGCAGCCCATCCAAGATGTTCACCATCTAGCGCAGGTGCTCGATGGTCAAGTTGACCTTTCACCGGTATTGCAGTGGCTGGACTTTTCAGTCTAGCGGAAGAGTTCTCCAGGGAGCAGTTGGATAAACCCAGGAGGTTTAATCAGTCCAACAATGTGAAAGACTAGTACTCGGCATGTTCTGGGAGCTATTCAAGGAAATCAGCTTGGATTGCTCCCAAATACGTATGCCGCCGATCGTCAGACTCTCGGTCGGCCCGCTATGGGGGTACACAATCTTGGTGCTGGAAAACGTCTTTTTCATTGCTGCACTGCTGGTGTTGGGAATAGGTGCGCTGCGGGTGCGTCAGCTGATCCAACGACCGCTGCCGGTAGAAACCGTAACCGACGCCCTCCTGGGAATCAATGAGCTGGAGCAGCATGCCCGGGAGCTGGCTACCAGACACCGGGTTTCATCTGAGGCTGGCCATGTAGGCCGACGCCTGCCGGATCCCGAAGCTGCCAGCCAGGTATTGCACAGGGTTTATGGTGAGGTATCCCGGGCAGTGCGGAGTGGCTACAGCCCATCTCCTGCCGCGGAGTGGCTTCTGGATAATTTTTATGTCATTAGTGCCAGCATCCGAGACCTGAAGGGAAGCATGCCGACTGGTTATTACCGGGAGCTTCCTAAGCTGGTCAACGGCCGCATGCAGGGCTATCCCCGGGTCTATGCCTTGGCCTTGGAACTGATCTCACATTCCGACGGCCGGATAGATGTAGAAACCATCGAAAGGTTTTTCTCAGCCTACCAATCGGTTGCCCCTTTAACCATCGGCGAGATCTGGGCTATACCTACCTTTATTCGAATAGGACTGACGGAAAATCTCAAATACCTTGCCCTTCAGGTACTCAATACTCAAAGGGAGAGACAGGAGGCTGCCAATTGGCTGGCCGGCATCCTGCAGGAAGCCAGGACTAATTCCTTAGATTTAGAGGACTTGGTGGCAGTCAGGGCCCGCTCTCTCCGGCGGGTTAGCGCGACCTTTGCTACTGAACTGCTCTACCGCCTGCGAAATGAAGGTACCGATGCCGCCCCCTTGACAGAATGGCTGGATCATCGTTTAGCGGCCATAGGCACTTCTGCCGATGAGATTGTACATCTTGAACACCAGCGGCAGTCAGCTAGGGAGATCTCCGTAAGAAATGCCATCAACAGTCTGCGGACACTGGCTGCCATTGACTGGACTGAATCCTTTGAACGCCTGAGCCATGTGGAACGCATTCTGCAGACAGATCCCGACGGCACCTATGCTGCCATGGACAGCGCCAGCCGAGATATGTACAGGCATCGGGTGGAGAAAGTTGCCCGCTCCTTGGGTATTTCCGAGCTCCGAGTAGCCAGACAGGCTATCCAGTGTGCCAGCAGCATTCCCCCTGACAGCCGGGAGTTTTGGAAGCGCCATGTCGGTTATTATCTCATCGATGAAGGTTATGAACTGCTGCTGAACAAGCTGGGACAGCCCCTTACCTTGCGGCGTAGGCTCCGCAGGAGTATTGGCAAGTACCGCTTTGGGTTTTACCTAGGTTCCATTTTGCTCCTGACCTTCGTGATTACAGGTAGGTTCTACTCCTATTCTGGGAATGCAGGTGTTCTAACTGCGGCCACAGGTTTGATCGTCAGCCTGATCTTGGCAAGTGATCTAGCCGTGCGGACAGTGCATGGAATCACCACAGCTTTGGTACCTCCCCGGACGCTGGCCAAATGTGAGCTTCGCCACGGCATTCCCGAGGACCATGCTGCCATAGTGGTAATTCCTGCTCTCCTGCCGGACAAGCGCCGTGCTATTCAGCTGATCGACCGGCTAGAGGTGTACTACTTGGCCAACCAGGACAGTAATCTCTTTTTCGCCCTATTGGGAGACTTTGCCGATGCTTCCCAGGAAAAGCTCCCTGAGGATGAGGAGATCCTACAGGCTGCTCAAGATAGAATCAAGGAACTCAATGAAAAATATGCTGAGGACAAACCCATCTTTCATTTCTTCTACCGCTCCCGGTTGTGGAACGAGGCGGAAGGGTGCTATATGGCTTGGGAACGTAAGCGGGGCAAGCTGGAGGAGTTCAACCGCTTGCTCAGGGGTGCCGCGGACACGACTTACTGTGTCGATGAACTGCCTGATTATCTGCGGAATGTGCAGTATGTGATCACCCTGGATGCTGACACCGGTCTGCCCCGGGATGCAGCCCGACGACTGATCGGCACCCAGATGCATCCCCTTAACCGTCCAGTACTAGATCAAACCCAGCGCAGGGTTGTACGGGGATACGGCTTGCTGCAGCCCCGGATCAATATCGTGGCAACCTCTGCTGCCCGCAGCTTATTTACCAGAGTGTTTGCAGGCGACGGCGGTGTTGACCCCTATACAACCGCTGTATCCGATGTCTATCAGGATCTCTTTGGTGAGGGGATCTACACTGGCAAAGGGATTTATCATATAGATACCTTTAACGCCGTCTTAGGAGAACGGCTTCCCGATAATGCCATCCTGAGCCATGATCTCTTGGAAGGTTCATACCTTCGGGCAGGATTGACCACTGATATAGAATTGATCGACGGCTACCCCAGCAGGTATGATGCTTATGCCCTTCGCCTCCACCGTTGGGTGAGGGGAGATTGGCAGCTGCTTCCATGGCTTTTCCGGACAGTTCCCACCGGGACTAAGGGGAAAGCTGCGGAGCTGAACCCCTTATCGGCACTTTCCCGCTGGAAGATTCTTGACAACCTGCGGAGAAGTCTGATCACTCCTTCCTTGCTGGCCATGATAGCCGGCGGCTTGACCATTTTCCCCGGTTCACCCTTCCTTTATCTGGGATTTGCCGGCTTAGTCATTGTTTTCCCGTGGCTGATGCTGATTGTCACCGATACCTTGGGTGTTTCCCGGGGCAACCGCTTCCTCGGTCATGTGTGGACCATGGTATCAGATTCGAAAAAACAGGCTTGGCAAGCGTTTCTGAATCTAACTTTCTTGCCATATCAGGCTTACCTGATGCTGGATGCCGTAGTGCGGACCATCATCAGATTGCGGTTTACCCGCCGGCATCTCTTGGAGTGGGTAACTGCTGCCGACCTAGAAGAGCGGCTGTCTTCCGGGTGGCAGGGCTACTGGCTGCGGATGTGGCCTGCCCAAGTATGGGCTGTCTTTTTCTTGGCATTAGTCGGATTTCTCCGGCCGGAGAACCTTGTATTGGCGGGACCGCTGGCCGCGCTGTGGCTGGCATCTCCCTGGATAGCCGATGCAGTCAGCCGACCAATTGAGGACCCTGCAGCTTCGGTTACAGCAGAGGATCGGACACAGCTCCGGCTCTATGCCCGCCAGATCTGGAGGTATTTCGAAGATTTTGTAGGTGAAGGCGACAACTGGCTGCCCCCGGATCACTATCAGGAAGCGCCAAGGGCTTCCATTGCCCATCGAACTTCACCCACTAATATCGGCCTTTACCTCTTGTCTATCTTGGCTGCCCGGGACCTGGGCTACATTGGAATCCGGGAAATGCTGGAACGGGTTGCCCTCAGCATCGGCAGCATAGAGAAGCTGGAGAAGTGGCATGGTCACCTGTACAACTGGTACGATACTCGAAACCTAAGACCCTTGCGGCCCTTCTACATCTCGGCAGTGGACAGCGGCAACCTGGTGGGTTATCTCATTACCCTCAGACAGGGGCTGCTGGAGACCTTGACCGAACCGCTGCTGGATCTAGGCCGTTGGCGGGCAGGTCTAACAGACACCTTTACCTTGATGAGTTTAGAGGTGAGGGGCGATATGGGCCGCTCGGCAGAGGCCATGGCTCAGTTCTCCAGAGAATCGGAAACGGCCCATAAGACCGATGACGGACCGGTTCCCACCGCTGTCCGGGCCTACCGCGCCCTCAAGAACCTGGAGGGCAGGCTCAGTCATTTGATTAGGGCGGAACGGGCCGAGAAGCAGACCGATCGTTCCCGGCAGTCCTGGACTATGCGGTTGGCGGATATGATCGGGGCATACCGTCAAGAAATCGAGGCAATGTTCCCGTGGGTGCTGCTTTTGACCGAGGAGCCGCCGATGATGACTGAAGACACCCTGGGTTCAGACGGATATAACCGCTGGTGCTCTATTTTGCGGGTACTGGATACCAAGTCATCGCTGCTAGAGCTTCCCAGCTTGTACAAGAGAGCCTTGGAGGAGCTCAGGCAGTTCACTTTGTCGGTGCAAAGGGCTCAGGACCGGGAGAAAGCCGAGCTCACAGCGTGGCTGGAGAGATTTAGCCATGGTGTGGTCCAGTCCATGGAAAATGCGGCCAATTGGACCAAAGAGTGTTATCAGCTGGCTGACACGATCCAGGAGTTGGCCGAGGCCACTGATTTTAGGCAGCTCTATGATGAAAAACGTCAGCTGTTTTCCATAGGCTACAGCTTAGATGAAGAGCGGCTCACAAGATCTTATTACGATCTCTTGGCATCTGAAGCCCGCCAAGCCAGCTTTGTGGCCATTGCCAAGGGGGACGTGCCCCAGAAACATTGGTTTCAGCTGGGAAGGGCTATGGTTCGGGCCGGTGAAAGCCGCACCCTTGTTTCTTGGAGCGGGACCATGTTTGAATACCTTATGCCTCTCTTGATCATGCACTGCTATCCCAACACGCTGCTGGCAGAGGCCTGTGCCGCGGCTATCAGGGAGCAGATGGCTTACGGCCGCAGGCATAGGGTGCCCTGGGGTATATCAGAGTGCGGTTTCAGTGCTCTAAATGTACAGCTCCACTATCAGTACCAGGCCTTCGGCGTGCCCACCCTCGGCCTTAAGCGAGGGCTTGCCCGGGACCTGGTGGTTGCTCCCTATGCGACATTCTTGGCCCTGATGGTTTATCCCGCGGAAGCCTGCGGGAACCTCAAGGCCCTGGCAGAACGGGGTCTCAACGGGAAGTACGGGATGTATGAGGCCATTGACTTCACTCCCGATCGGGTTTCCCGGGGCGAGAGCGGCAGTATTGTACGGATGTATATGGCCCACCACTTGGGCATGAGCCTTTTGGCTCTCACCAATTGCTTGATGGACGATGTCATGAGGCGGCGCTTTCATAGCGATCCCTATGTGCAGGCCACTGATTTGCTGCTGCAGGAGCGGCTGCCCCGTCACTTGTCTGTCATGGAACGAAAGGAGGATACAGCGGTGCCTACCACGCCCAGGGATACCGGCCCATTGGTTACACGCCGGTTTGGCTTAGGTGATTTGGATGAAATCGATGTTTTTCTGGCATCCAACGGTGCCTACTCGGTTATGCTTACCACAGCAGGATCGGGATACAGCCGGTGGGAAGGCATTGCCTTAAACCGCTGGCGCCGAGATGGCGTCAAAGATCAATGGGGGATGTTTTTCTACATCAAAGATCTCAAGAAGAACCATCTCTGGTCAGCTGCTTATCAGCCGACCCTCACAAAACCAGAGGCTTATGAAGTAGAGTTTGCCGATGACCGGGCGGAATATGTCCGCTGGGATGACGGCATCAAGACCAAGATGGAGGTAACCGTCTCCTCGGAGCACAATGCCGAAGTGAGGAGGATATCCCTGACTAACCAGAGTCAGGAGACTAGGCTCATTGAGGTGACCAGCTTCTTTGAAGTAGTACTGGATACTGAGGCCGCTGATCTTGCTCATCCGGCCTTCAGCAATCTCTTTGTGCAAACGGAGTTTCTCCCGGATTATGACGCTTTGCTGGCCCACCGCAGACCCCGCCACGAAAACCAGCAGGCCCTGTACTTGGTTCACACCGTGGCAGTGGAGGGCAATACCGTTGGAGAGCTGGAGTATGAAACCGATCGGTCAAGATTTATCGGTAGGGACAGCGATCTATCCAGGCCTGAAGCTATAGACAAACGCCTGTCCGGCCGGGTAGGTGCGGTCTTGGACCCATGTATGAGCCTGCGGCGCCGCATCCGCATCCCACCGGGCAAGACTGTGCGCTTAATATATTCCACAGCTTTAGCCAGAACCCGGGAAGAGGCTGTGAATCTAGCCAAAGCTTACCATGAGACCGATGCATCCTACCGGGCCTTTGCCTTGGCCTGGGCGCGGAGCCAAGTGGAGCTTCGGTATCTGAATCTGTCCCTTACAGAGGCCCATCTCTTCCAAACTATGGCGGCACCGCTGATCTACGGTGACGAAAGGGAATTGAAGCACCGCAGGGAGCAGATCACCGGAAACAAGTTGGGACAGCCGGGACTCTGGGCCCAAGGAATATCCGGTGAAATTCCCATTATGGTGGTCAAGATCCAGTCTCAAAAAGACGAAGAAATTGTAAGGCAGGCCCTGGTAGCCCACGAGTACTGGCGGATGAAGGGTTTCGCGGTGGACCTGGTGATTATCAATGAAGAAGCCGGCGGCTATGAACAGCAAGTGCAGGATCTTGTCCGGCAGTTAATTACCAGCTGCCACGGACAGGCAAAAGAAAACCGCCCAGGCGGGGTTTTTCTCAAACAGGCCAGCCATCTATCCCCAGCAGAACTTAGACTGCTGGAAGCAGCAGCCCGGTTGGTGATTGGGGCCGGCATTGGCTCCTTGGCGGAAAAGGCTAGACAGCGTCCCAATCGGCTGGTTAGTGTGTCCCGTCGGGGTCTCTTAGCTCGACGCCGGTCTCCAGAGCTGATCTCCGATGCGGAAGAGGGAGCCGGCGGCCTCCCCCCTGTCATGAAGGAATCTGAGATCTTGGAGCCGGCTTTAGATGATTACGATAAATCTGGGGAGGAAGCCGCTGACGGTAAACTTCCTGCCGCCTTGTCCATGGGAGATGAATTAAAGGAATACCAGGAGAAGCTGGTATTCTTCAACGGGTTTGGCGGCTTCACTGCTGATGGACGGGAATATGTAATTCTCCTGAGAGAAGGTGTAACGACACCGGCGCCGTGGATCAATGTAGTCAGTAATCCCAATGCCGGATTCATCGTCTCCGAATCGGGAGCAGGCTACACTTGGACGGAGAACAGCAGGGAGAATAAATTGACACCTTGGTCCAACGATCCAGTGCTGGATCCGCCCGGGGAGGCTGTGTATTTACAGGATGTGGATACCGGTGAACTATGGTCTCCCACCGCCTCACCCATTAGGGAACAGGAACCGTATATCGTTGCCCATGGGCAAGGCTATTCCCGCTTCTTCCACGACAGCCGCGACATCCAGCAGACTCTCTGGACCTTTGTTCCCCTGCAGGATCCGGTAAAGATATACAGGCTGAGATTAAAGAACCACAGTGCTGCTGTCCGGAGGCTGGCTGTTGGTTTCTACTGTGAGGTGACCCTGGGGGTACACCGGCAGCTTACCGAGCAGCAGATCATTACCGGTTTTGACGAAGCCAGCCGGGCGGTGCTTGCCCGCAACTCTTTCCGAGACAGTATCTATGGACATAGGGTAGCCTTTGCCGCCACCTCTCTCCAGGATTTCAGCTATACAGGCAATCGGCTGGAGTTTATTGGCCGGCACGGGACGTTGAAACTGCCGGCAGGGATGACTGCTCCTGGATTATCGGGTCAAGTGGGGGCCGGACTAGATCCGTGTATTGCCATCAAAGGTCACCTAGAGCTTCAGCCGGGAGAGGAAGCAGATGTAATCTTCCTGCTGGGTGAAGCAGACAGCCTCGATGAGGTCAGAAAGCTGGTGGATTTCCATTCCTCGCCGGCCCAAGCGGAGCATACCTTGAGTGAAGTTCAGGCCTGGTGGGATGAGACATTGAATGCTGTCCAGGTGGACACTCCCAATCGGGGATTGAACTTCATGGTAAACCGGTGGCTGCTTTACCAAGACCTGGCGTGCCGCATGTGGGGACGCTCCGCCTTCTACCAGGCAGGAGGCGCTTACGGTTTCCGGGATCAGCTCCAGGACAGCATGGCACTTCTCCTCGCCCGGCCGGAAATTGCCCGGGCCCATATCTTGCGGGCGGCGGCTCAACAGTATGTAGAGGGAGATGTTCAGCACTGGTGGCATCCCGGCACCAATAAGGGAATCCGCACCCGGTTTGCCGATGACCTCTTGTGGTTGCCCCTGGTTGCTGCTAAGTATGTGGAGGTGACAGGGGATACTTCTATCTGGCATGAGGAGGTAGGGTTTTTGGAAGAAGAACCCCTGGGGCCGGAGGAACAGGAGCGCTTCGGTGTTCCCCGTCGTTCCCAGGAAAAGGCCAGCATCCTTGAACACTGCTGGCGGGCCATTGACCGCAGTCTGCGGTTTGGCGAACATGGCTTGCCCCTAATGGGTTCAGGCGACTGGAACGACGGTATGAACAAGGTGGGCTGGCAGGGCAGCGGAGAAAGCGTGTGGATGGGCTGGTTTCTCTACACCATCTTAACCCAATTTGTTCCCATTGCCGACGCCCACGGCGACAGCGAAAGAGCCCGCCGGTACAGCCGGGAAGCCAAGCGCCTGGCCCGTGCCATAGATGATTCTGCCTGGGATGGCGAATGGTACCGCCGTGCTTACTTCGATGATGGAACACCTTTGGGCTCTGCCAGCAATGAAGAATGCCGCATTGATTCCATCAGCCAGTCGTGGGCGGTGATCTCGGGGGCAGCGGATCCCAAGCGGGCCCAGGAGGCAATGCGGGCAGTCGGGGACTACCTGGTGAGGAAAGAAGACAAGCTCATTTTGCTGCTGACACCTGCCTTTGACAAGATGAATCCTGATCCCGGTTATATTCGTTCATACGTACCGGGGGTACGGGAAAACGGCGGTCAATACACCCATGCAGCCATGTGGGTGATCATGGCAACAGCCATACTGGGCCAAGGCGACAGGGCTGTAGAGCTCTTTGACCTGGTCAACCCAATCCACCATGCCCTGGACTCCAACAGCGCCCTCTTATACCGGGTGGAGCCGTACGTAGTACCTGCAGACGTTGCTGCAGTATCACCTAATACAGGTCGCGGCGGCTGGACCTGGTATACCGGTGCAGCCAGCTGGATGTATCAAGTGGCAGTGGAATGGATCTTGGGGCTCAAGGTAAGGGGCAGTCACTTTACGATAGCCCCCTGTATACCCAAAAACTGGGATGAGTTTAGAATTACGTATCGATATAAGTCCACAACTTATGAAATTACCGTATTGAATCCCGACGGCGTCGAAACCGGTATAGCCGAGGTTCGACTAAATGGAACTTCCCTTACAGAAAAGCTGATCCCCCTCAGGGATGACGGCGGCAGTCATCGGGTAACGGTGATCATGGGCAAGGAAACGATAGAGCAAGTAAAGGAAAGCACCGACATCGATGACTTCGTACCGGTAACCTGAAGCGATCTGGCATCAGCCCTTGGCTAAAATCCACTGAAAGGAAAGGTAGCTTTGCTGATTCTGTTTGGTCGAACGGTGATTCTATACTTGGTGGCGGTAGTAGTCATTAGACTCATGGGGAAACGGCAGATCGGCCAACTGCAGCCCTTTGAGTTGGTAATTACCATTATCATCGCGGAACTGGTAGTCATCCCCATGCAGGATAAGGATGTACCGCTGATTGAAGGTCTAGTGCCGGCCTTTACCCTCTTGTTTCTACAGTATCTGCTGTCCCTAATACTAATGAAAAGCGAAGGTGCTAGGGCAGTGCTTTCCGGCATGCCCAGCGTACTGGTACACAAAGGCAGCATAGTGGAGCAAGAACTTCGCCGGCTGCGCTATAACCTCAGCGACCTCCTCGAACAGCTGCGGGTTAAAGGATATCCTGACCTCAGTGATGTGGAATTTGCTGTGCTGGAAACCAACGGTGAGTTAAGTGTCATACCAAAGTCTGAAAAACGGCCGCTCCAGCCCCGGGATCTACAGCTTAGTCCCGGTTATGAAGGACTGCCTTTACCTGTAATTGTGGACGGCAAGGTAAAAGTGGAGAGTTTAAAAAAGGCCCGCCGAGATCTTAAATGGCTGGAGACAGAGATGCAAAAACACGGCCTTTACAGGCCGCAAGATGTGCTCTATGCGAGCCTCGGCGCAGACGGAAGCCTTTTTGTCCAGCCCCGGGCAGCTGTCAATTTGCAGTCCCGAGCAGGGAGTGGTTGAGAGTAGAGCTGGGAGGTTTGGCTGAAAGTGCGTCTAGATTGGAGATTTCTTGTCATGGCAGTCCTAATGGCGATATTCTTAGCAGCCGGTTATATGACAGATAGGAATATTTTGGCCGCCCTGAAGGAGCTTCAGGACCTAACCCAAGGGATAGAGGCGGCAGTTCGGGAAGACAATTGGGTCTCTGCCCAGCAGCTTGTGGGTGCCTTTTCCCACAGATGGCCCCCTATCCGGCGCACATGGGATTTACTCATGGACCGGGATGAGATGGATCAATTTGATTTAAGCCTTGCCCGCCTGCAGCGCTGTGCCAGCCAGCAAGACAAGAACGGGGCTCTAGCCGAATTGGCCGAGCTCCGTACTTTGCTTATGCATGTGGAACATAAGGAGGTTTTCCGGTGGCGCAACCTCCTCTGAAAGCGCGATACGCCTGATTGTGAGCAGGAAATCCGGCGCCCAGCAGGAAGATCGCAACTAAAGGATTATGGCTGTTTTGCAATATGGGATGGGGGAGTGACTTCATGGAATACCTGCTGGGATTAGACATAGGGACTACTCACCTAAAGGCAGGGCTGTTTACACTTCAGGGAGAAGCAGCAGCTGTGAAGCTGGCAAGTACGCCTTCCCGGGATTTAGGCGGAGGTCGCGCCGTTTACGATCCGGAAGAGCTTTGGGGCAGGGTTTCCGGCTTGCTCCGGGAAATCACCGGCATGCTGCAGCCTGAAGATAGAATTCTATCCATCGGCATTGCCAGCATGGGCGAAGCGGGACTTTTGCTGGATGCTGAGGGTAAACCTCTAACTCCAATCATTGCCTGGTACGATTCCCGGGGGGAAGAGGTGGCCGGATGGATAGACTCCTTCGGCGCCGGCCGCATCCTGGAGATCACCGGTCTTTCACCAGACTACATATATTCCTTGCTCAAGCTCCTTTGGCTCAAGACTAACGAGCCGGAGACCGTATCAAGGGCAAAGAAATGGCTCTGTATGATGGATTATATAATCTATCGCTTGACAGGAGAGTTTGCCACAGACTATTCCATTGCCACCCGGACCATGCTTTTTGATATCAACCGCAAGGCCTGGTCAGAGGAGATTGCCCAAGCTGCAGGTTTGGACTTAGACCTTATGCCCAAGGCATATCCCGGCGGCACAGTAGTGGGCCAAGTCACAGAGTCAGCTTCCCAGAGCACCGGCTTGGAACGGGGCGTGCCTGTGTGTACAGGCGGTCATGACCATCTCTGCGGTGCCTTTGCCGTAGGAGTCTTTGAACCTGGGAAGGTGCTGGATTCCATGGGGACTGCCGAGAGCTTGGTTGCTGCTTATTCCAAAATTCCTCGCTTGACTCCCGATGTCATCAAGGGATTTGGTGTAGGCTGCCACGTCGTGAAAGATGCTTACTACCTGCTGGGGGGCATCCATGCCTCGGGACTCTGTGTGGAGTGGTTTAGGAGAGAGTTCAGCAGTCCGGAACAGTCCCTGGCCGAGGAAAGAGGGGTCAGCATCTATGATATCCTCGTCGAAGCGGCAGATAAATCGCCGGTGGGAGCCCAGGGTCTAATGTTTATTCCCCACCTGCGGGGAGCAGGTCCCTCCGATACCAATCCCCACAGCCGAGCGGCTTTCCTAGGAATTAGGGAATATCACGAAAGAAAGGACCATGTACGGGCGATTCTTGAAGGCTTAGCTTGCGAATTTGCCTATACTTTGCGGAGTTCCCAGGACATCTTAGGACTAGATGTCTCGAAGATTCAGGCCATCGGCGGCGGGACCAAAAACCGGTTGTGGATGGAAATAAAGGCGGCGGTTTTGAATATGCCCATTGAGATACCGGCTGTGCAGGAATCCACCCTTCTTGGTGCTGCCCTGTTGGGAGGGCTTGGGGCCGGGGTATATCGTGATGAGTATGAGGCTTTGTCTGAAACTTACCGGGTGTTATATACTTACGAACCGGATCCGAAGCTCGTTGAACAGTATAGAGACCTTTACGAAGCCTACTGCCGGGTCTTGCCCTTGGCTGGAGAGATCAGCCGCGTAATCGCCAGCTACCAAGCGTAAAGGCACGAGCAGGGGATGTTTAGGGGATAATGCTGAACCAAGCCAGCACTATCCCCCTTTCCTGCCCTCCTTTATCCTTCTTATTTACTGCAAAACATCAGGGTATGGGAACTGTCCCAGGTAACCACTGAACTGCTGCTGAGCCTGCTGCAGCTTTTGCTGATCTACACCCTCGAATTTATACCAGCCTCGCTGGAACATGGCATTGAAGCTATCTCTAGCTGCTTTGTGGGTATCACAGAGGATGCTTTCTACATCACTGTGAAGAGCGGGATAACTAGCTTCCCGGGCAAACACATTATAGTTATCTGTCAAGTACTTCTCTGTAGCCAATACATCGTTAAGTATATCCCGGTCATTCATCTGTGGGCCCTTTACCTTAGGCAAGATCCCCGACTGGGGATTCTGGATTATCTTGCTGTTTTGCGGCACGGTTCTCACCTCCCTGTGTTACTGTGATGTTGGCTGATTAGTTATGGCCTTGGCCGGATCTAGATGGCTGAGCAGTTTCTGATAGTGATTCTGATGCATCCTGCTCAAGCGTTCACAGATGTCCTTAACTCCCTGCTCCTGAGCTATTTGGGCGTACATTGCGAATTTCTTGGCCGCCAGCAGCTCCCAGGACAGTGCATCTTGGATATAGCTTAGATCCTTGGTGGTTACGATTTCCGGGGGCTGCGGCATAACCCCGGCTTGTGTACCGAAACCTGTCTGTAACTGCACTCTTTATGACCTCCCTTCACTGTCCACTACACAGGTTAGTATGACCACCTCTAGGCGAAACAATCCCTGAAAATCTGCCCGCTGAAGCTAAGCTGTATGTAAGCTAAACGGCCCGCGCTGGGCTTTTTGTGACCCTACTTACCTAGACTACCTTCAGGTTGTGTTGTAGAATAAGCCTGATCACCATAAGCAGCAGGGAAATGGAGTTGGAGCCAATGATTACCAAACAAACCTGGATCAATGGGTTAAGAAACGGTATCGATACTATTTGGGAACTGGCAAAAGTAGTCATTCCAGTAACTTTAGTAATCACCGTGCTGAAGGAAACCGGCTGGTTGGGCTTGCTAGCAGATCGGCTGGGACCTTTTATGTCACTTTTGGGGCTGCCTGGAGAAGCGGCACTGGCCTTAGTGGTAGGATATTTCTTGAACATTTACAGCGCCATCGCAGTTATTCTCGTGTTGGACTTAACTGTAAAGCAGATTACCGTGATTTCTGTCATGATTGGTATCTGCCACAACCTCTTTATGGAAAGTGCTGTAACCAGCAAAATGGGGGTTAAACCTCTGCCCCTAGCTCTCCTCAGAATCGTCGTTTCAGTCTTAGCAGGTATTGGGATCAATTGGGCATTCTGATCAAAACCCTGGAAACCAAGGGACTTGACCAAGGAGTGAAATAGATGGAGTTCTCTTTGCTAAACGCAGTTATAGATGGGCTTGGTGCAGGTATTATGGGTTTGAAAAATATTGCTCTCATCGTGCTGCCCTTGATGGTTGTCATTGAACTAGCCAAAGACAGCGGCGTGATGCAGTGGGTTACGGGGAAGTTTCAATCATTGGCTGCGCTGCTGCAGATTTCCAAGGAATCCCTACTACCTTTGGTGGTGGGATTGATCGCCGGTATCGCCTTCGGCTCAGGGGTCCTCATTAATGCCACTAGAGAAGGATATCTCTCTAAGAAGGATCGCTATGTCGTCGCGGTTTTCCTCAACCTATGCCACTCTGTATTCGAGGATACCCTGCTTCTGGTAGCTGTCGGCGCAAGCCTCCCTTGGCTCCTGGGGAGCCGGCTGGTCCTTGCCACCGTAGTGGCGATGCTGGTGACCCGGCTTTTTCCGAAACATAGTCTGGATACCCAAAGTCAGCCGGTGGAGCTCAGCTGATGCCCAAGTTCTGATGCCCGTCTCCAGCAGGCATGCTGCTTCTTGCCGTAGTCTTGTCCTGTTGAGAAGTCCCGCTCTTCTCAGCAGTTTTGCTTTCAACTCTAAAAGCTGCTCAGGAGGCTGCCCAAGTTTTGGAAGGAACCCGTCTGCGGAAGCGGAAAACAAAACATAGACAGCTGTGGTACTGCCGATGGGAAAACTTACAATATAACGAGATCACCTGCTGAGGGGAGAGGCGAGCTATGCGGCGCGTGGACTTGAGGGGAATTTGGCAGCTAAGTCAGCTGGGGTCTGGGGAGAGCATACCGGCTCAAGTGCCGGGAGATAACCACAGTGCTCTCTTGCAGGCCGGCAAGATTCCAGACCCCTATTGGGGAGATAATGAGTTGGCGGTTCAGTGGGTAGGCGAAGGGGATTGGGTGTATTCCCGGAAATTCACCTTAGACCAGGACATTTTGGGAGAAAGCTCTGTTTTTCTCAACTGTGAGGGATTGGATACCATTGCAGATATTTACATCAACGACCAGCATGTAGCTTCGACGGATAACATGTTCCGCCGGTATAGGTTCGAAGTTAAGGAGCACTGCCGGCTGGGCGAGAATGAAATTAAGATTGTCTTTCATTCAGCAGCGAAGATCGCAGCCCAACGCAGCCGACAGCTGCCCTATGAAATTCCCCACAGTCAGTATCCCATCCAATCGCCCCATGTAAATCTGGTTCGGAAGGTGGCTTGTCACGGCGGCTGGGATTGGGGATGCTGCTTGATGGTATCCGGCATTTACGGGGATATTTATATAGGTGCCACATCACTGGGACGAATCGAGTATGTATATACGACCCAGACCCATACAGATGGATGCTGCAAAGTGGAAGTCACTGCGGAGGTTATGTCTCCCAAGGGCGGTGAGACTGAGCTTCAGGTTTCCCTGGGGGACATCCGGAAGCGAAAGCCGGTGATGCTGAAGCCGGGACTCAACATAGTCTCTACTGAAGTTGAAGTGGTCAACCCCCGGCTTTGGTGGCCAAACGGCCATGGAGAACAGGTGCTTTATGACCTGACAGTTGCCATTGCCGGCGATGAGGTAAAGAAAAGGCTGGGACTGCGGAAGCTGGAGGTCATAACAGAAGAGGATGAGATCGGACTGTCCTTCAAGATCAGGGTTAATGGAGTTGATATCTTCTGCAAGGGGGCCAACTGGATACCGGCAGATGCCCTGCCCCAGCGGCAGACCCGGGAGCGGTTAGATGATCTTCTAACCTGTGCTGCCGCTGCCCATATGAACATGATCCGAATTTGGGGAGGCGGGCAGTATGAGTCTGATGACTTCTATGACTTGTGTGATGAGAAGGGTCTCATGATCTGGCAGGATTTTATGTTCTCCTGTGCTCTATACCCTGCAACGAAGGAATTTTTGGCTAATGTTCGGGAAGAGGTCATCCACCAGGTAAAGCGTCTCCGGGACCACGCCTGTATTGCCCTATGGTGCGGCAACAACGAGTGCTTGGGAGCCTTGAACTGGTTTGACGTCTCCCGCCGCAATCGAGATAGATATTTAGTCGATTATGACCGGCTTTATGAAGGGACCATCGGTCAGGCAGTTGATGAAGCTGACCCTACCCGATTGTACTGGCCCAGCTCGCCCTGCGGCGGCCGAGGTGATTATTCCGATTGCTGGCACGAAGATTCCAGGGGTGATATGCATTATTGGACCGTATGGCATGAGAATGCCTCTTTTGATGCCTATTTTGATGTGATTCCCCGGTTCTGTTCCGAATTTGGCTATCAGTCTTTTCCCTCCCTGGATACTATTGCATCCTTTGCACCTGAGAGCCAGTTCAACCCCACTGCTCCCTTCATGGAGCATCATCAGCGGAATCCCGCGGGCAATTCCAAGATCGTGGAGATGATGACCAGATACTTCCGGGTGCCGGAAGGCTTTGAGAACTTTATCTTTTTAAGCCAGGTGCAGCAGGGATTAGCCATCAAGATGGGGGTAGAGTATTGGCGGCATCTGCAGCCCACCTGCATGGGGACATTGTACTGGCAGCTCAATGATGTCTGGCCGGTTTGTTCCTGGTCATCATTGGAATACAGCGGTCGATGGAAGCTTCTCCACTATATGGCTAAGCGGTTCTATGGGCCGGTGATCGTAACTGCCTTCCAGAACAAGGAAGATGAGCTGGAGATTTGGGTGGTTAATGATCAACATCAGGCCCAAACCGTACAAGTTATCCTGCAGATATGGGATTTTGCGGGAAAGATCCAAAAAGAAGAGGAGTACACCGGGGTAGCTCCTGCAGGAGGAGCCCTTCTTTTGGCGAAACGTCCTCTAGAACAGCTGGCTTCCCGGCCTGATGAGGTATTTGCTTTCTTGGAGTTAACAGGGGATGGAGTCCAGCATTACAACGACCACTTTTTCACCGAATACAAGAGATGTCATTTGCCTGACGCCAACGTAAAGGTGACCGCGAAAGAGGTTGATGGCGCTTATCAAGTCGAAGTTTCCAGCGATCTGCCCGCATTTTTCGTAACCTTGGAGACCCGGGGAATTCGGGGCGAGTTTGACGATAACTGCTTTACCTTACTCCCCGGCAAACCGAGGACCCTGGTCTTTACCCCAAAGGAGGCCGTCACCTTGAAAGAATTCGACGACTCCTTAAAGGTATACCACCTGCGGGCGACTTATAGGTAACATAATGTTTGCCAAAGGTTAGGTCATGTTGACAACAAGTGTTTTCTTAAAGGGTGATCCTGAGAAAAGGGGGCAGCGGGATGAACAGGCAGGTAAAGAGGTTTGCCTTAACCGTATTGATTGTCAGTTTGCTTGTGGGGTCGGCAGCATATGCAGCGTCACCGGAAACTATCATCAGTCAAAGCACAGCGGCTCTGCGGGATATGGCTGTTGAGCCCGATGCCGGTGCTATGGTCAGTCTCCTAAAGGAGGCCCGGGGGGTTGCCATCTTTCCATCGGTGGTCAAAGCTGGGATTTTCTTAGGGGGCAAGTATGGAGAGGGATTAGTGCTGCAGCGGGACCAGGCGACAGGCACTTGGTACGGTCCCAGCTTCATCACAATGAAGGGGGTCTCCTATGGCCTGCAGTTTGGTGTCCAGTCAACGGCTCTAGTTTTGGTCATCAACAATGATGAAGGAATGGAACAGTTCAGAGGTTCACAAGAATTTACCCTGGGAGGAGACATCGGCATAGCGGCTGGTCCTATAGGCCGCCAGGCTGGAGCCAGCACCGATGTCCAGCTGAAATCAGCCATTTACAGCTATTCCATGAGCAAGGGGCTTTTTGCCGGTTTTTCCCTGGAGGGTGCGATTATCGAGACTGATCATGAAGCAAATAGGGCCTACTGGCAAAGGACATTATCTCCCGAGGAGATCCTCGAGTTCCCAGCCGAAGGCTCCAAGATAAAACCCTTGGTGGATGAGTTGGAACGGCTCATGGCCCAGTCAAAATAGGGATAAGACCAATCTGCAAAGGGCCTGGGATCACCCAGGCCTTCTTGTGTCTAAAAACCGCAGCAGGCTTCTTACTCAATGTTATTACTCCACCAAGCCGATTTCCCTCAGCCCATGGTAAATCCCGTCATCATCGTTGCTCTTGGTCACAAAATCGGCGACTTCCAGTACCTGGGGCATGGCATTGCCCATGGCAACACCAATCCCGGCCATGGCGACGATTTCACTGTCGTTCTCACCATCACCAAAGGCGATTAGGTCCTGCAGCGGTATCTGCAGCTGCTCAGCTACCTGTTTGACAGCCCTGCCTTTAGAAACTCCCTGACTTACGATTTCACAGTAGGTAGGCTTGGAGAAACTGACATATAGAGGCAAATCCTGGGCATCGATCCACTGCCGGTAGGCGGCGATTTCCTCTGCTTCGCCCATGAGGAGCACTTTATGGGCATCGGGCATGGAATCCCCCAAGAGGTCTTCTACCAACCTAGGCTCAAAATTCACGATTGCCGCTTCCTGTTCAGCCCACTTGCTTGATGCCTCCACGAACCACTCCCAGCCAGCCATGAGATTGGCGTGCAGATTGCGCCGACGAGCCTCTTCAATGGCCGTTTTGGCTGCCTCGCGGCTCATCGGCATTTCCCAGAGGATCTTATTTCCTGTCACGATGATGGCTCCATTGAGGGCAATGGAGATGGTACTTTCAATCCCCAAACGGTTGGCGATGTCAACTACGCTTCTCGGTGGTCTTGCAGTAGCCAAGACGATGTGGTGCCCGTTTTCTGCAACCTTGGCAAGGGCCCGCTTGGTCGAAGGCAGGATGGTATGGGAACTGGTAAGCAGAGTCCCGTCTACGTCAAAGACCAGTAATTTTCGCTTGTTGTCCACTGGGGGCGATACCTCCTTGTCGATGCTAAACCTCTATACCCTTCTGGATGGGTTGCTGCCGGTCCTGCTCCCTCTGCCTTGACCATGCCGGGGAATCTGGAACCATCCAACAAGGGTCCTCATAGTGTATTACAGGAAAGCTGCGGCGGAAATAGCAATTTACTGCCGGTATTATACCCTCTGGGCGGGGGCAGTCAAACCAGGGGCTAGCAGGACGAGGTGTCACGTTGATGACAGTAAAGTGTTCGTTAGCTGACTTATCGGTTGGCGGGAGGGGAATTATTGTCGAAATCCGGGCAGAGGGGAACACCAGAAGACGGCTGCTGGATCTGGGATTTGTGCCCGACACCATCGTGGAGGCCGTTCGCCGGAGTCCCATGGGGGATCCTACTGCTTATCAAGTCAGAGGTGCTGTTATTGCTCTGAGGGAAGAAGATGCCGTTGCTGTACTCGTTAGACCTGCTTAAGCCTAGGTGGGGGAGGGGAAGAAATGAAGCATAATTATTACCCACCGGGAATTAGGGGAATAGATGCAGATTACGTTGCAGCTTTGGCTGGAAATCCCAACACCGGCAAGAGTACTGTTTTCAATGCTCTGACGGGATTAAATCAACATACCGGCAATTGGCCGGGTAAGACTGTAGCCCAGGCCCGTGGGTATTATCGGCATCGGGGAAAAACCGCCATTATTGTTGACCTGCCGGGGACTTATTCCCTTTCAGCTAATTCCCTGGAAGAGGAGGTGGCTAGGGACTTTATCTGTTTCGCCCAGCCGGATGTAACTGTGGTCATGGCCGATGCTACATGTCTGGAGCGAAATCTTAATTTGGTGCTGCAGATATTGGAGATAACCCCTAAAGTTGTAGTTTGCCTCAATCTGATGGATGAGGCCGAAAGGAAAGGCTTGAAGCTGGATGTGGACCAATTGGCCCATGAACTAGGTGTTCCGGTAGTACCCACCGCGGCCCATACGGGCAGGGGCATAGCACAGCTAAAAGACAAGATTCATTCCGTTGCCGTCGGTGAAATCCTCCCCCGGCCTAAAACGGTGACCTACGGCACGGAACTGGAAGAAGCTATCCGGCAGCTGGAAACAAGTCTGCAGCGCATATATACCAACGGCATCAGCAGGCGGTGGATAGCTTTACGGCTCCTGGAAGGTGATCACTCAGTAATTGAAGCTATTCGCCAGTACAATTTAGCTGAGGGCAAGCAGGAGGGTTAGGTGTGGGAGTGAGTGCAGCACTAAATCTAGATGAGCTTATAGAACAGGGACAGGAACTTAGGAATGCATTAGGTGCAGAGACGGAGATTCAGGATGAGATAGTAACATCGATTTACCGAAGGGCTGAAGCCATAGCATCTAAAGTGGCATCCCAGGTTGACAGGGGCCGGGATTGGAACAAGACCATCGATGACTTGCTTACCTCTAGACTCGTGGGATTTCCGCTAATGCTGCTGCTTCTCGGGGGTATTCTGTGGCTCACTATCTCAGGGGCAAATTATCCCTCTAATGCCCTTGCATCTTTGTTTTTTATGCTGGAAGATCAGCTGACACTTCTCTTCTTGCGGTGGAAAGCTCCGGAGTGGCTATATGGGCTGGTTGTATTAGGGACATTCAGGTGCCTGGCTTGGGTAGTCTCAGTGATGCTTCCCCCAATGGCTATCTTCTTCCCCCTCTTTACCTTGCTGGAAGATTTGGGCTATCTGCCCAGGGTTGCCTTTAACCTGGATAATATTTTTAAGCGGTGCGGCGCCCATGGAAAGCAGGCACTGACCATGGCCATGGGCTTTGGCTGCAACGCAGCGGGGGTTATGGCAGCCCGGATCATCGACTCGCCCCGGGAGCGGCTGATTGCCATCCTGACAAACAATTTCATCCCATGTAACGGCCGCTTTCCTTTACTGATCTCTATGGCTGTCCTCTTCTTGGGAGCAGGGGGAATGAAGTACGGCACCGCCATTGCATCCTTGACTGTGGCGAGTATGGTACTTTTGGGCATCGGCGTTACCTTCTTAGTCTCCTACATTCTCTCCAACACAATGCTAAAGGGAGTATCTTCATCCTTTGCATTGGAGCTGCCGCCCTACCGGCGTCCCCAAGTGCTTCAGGTGTTAATTCGGTCGGTGTTGGACCGCACCCTCTTTGTATTGTGGCGGGCCGTCAAGGTTGCTGCACCTGCCGGGGCGTTGGTTTGGATCCTGGCCAATATCAATATCGGTGGGGTGAATATTATCGAGCATTTGGCGGGCTATCTTGATCCCGCCGGTCGCCTGATGGGGCTAGACGGATTCATCCTGTTGGCTTTCATTTTGGGCTTACCTGCTAACGAGATCGTGATCCCCACCTTGCTCATGAGTTACCTGGGGGCAGGTGCCTTGATGGAGCTGGAGAGTCTGTCGGCAATGAGAGAGCTGCTCTTGGCCCGGGGGTGGACCTGGCTTACTGCCCTCAATGTCATGGTGTTTTCGGTGCTCCATTTCCCATGCGGTACTACACTCCTCACCATCAAACATGAGACAGGCGGTTGGAAATGGACCATCATCGCCGCCCTGTTGACCACTGGGACAGCTTGTCTCGCCTGCTTCATAATCACGCAGCTGGTCCACATTGTGGGGCTGTTGTTCTGACTCCAATCTCGATGGCCATTTACTTCCCGGCCCATTTCGCCGGTCTAGCTGGCTGGATATCTCTGATGGTTGCGGGAATGGGGTTTTCGTTGAGATACAGCTTCATCCCCTTGGTGAGGGGCATAAATGACCCCCAGGTGGACCCTGGGGGCAGCTGTTTTATAAGATTTCTGTCTCGATGCTTGTCACCAAAACCTCGGCTTCTCTGTCGATGCAGGCGATGATAGCCTGCAGCTGGCTGTCGGCATGGGATGTAGAGGTTCCGATTACTGCGGCGGCAATGGTGCATTTTTGCCAAAGGTCTTGGTCATCGATTTCGGCAATGGCCGCATTAAACTTATTTCTCAACCTTGTTATTAGGCTTTTTGTGATGCTGCGCTTCTCTTTCAGTGAACGGCAATTGGCGATGTGTAAGCCTATTCGAGCAATACCTACTACCATTCTGTCACCTTATCACCTGCGGCAGGGTGTATTGTCCTATCCCTGGATAACCGCCTTCAGGTTCTCAAGTCCCACCCGTACGCTGTCCTTTGGATCCATATTGTATTCTTCAGTTTCGATAATAAACCACTGGACTCCTACCTTCGGTGCTGCTGCCGCAATTCCCGCTAAATCTATATCCCCTGTACCCACCTCGGTTTGCGGGCCGCCTTGTTTGAAGTCCTTGACATGTACCAAGGGACATCGGCTCTTATGCCTCTGCATATAGGCTACTGGGTCAACGCCGGCATGGAAGGTCCAGCCCAAATCGATCTCGGCGATTACAAGGTCCCGGTCGACATTGGCATAGAAAATATCAAGGGCATAATCACCGTCAAAGGTCTTAAACTCCCATGCATGATTGTGATATCCGAGCTGGAGGCCTTGTTCTTTGACTTTCATTCCGATTTCAGTCATCTTTTCCGCAAAGGCCCGCCAGTCATCGACATTGCTGTCGGCAATCAACTCCCGTGGAGGAGCCGGGCAAATGATATAATGGTTGCCGAGTTCCAGGTTGAAATCTATTACCTGGGTCAGTTCTTGATCGAGCTGCTGAAACCCAACGTGGGAACCCACGGCCTCCAAGCCCAAATCACCTAAGATTGTTTTCAGCTCAGAAGCTTTAAGACCACCGTAGCCCGCGAATTCTACCCCTTGGTAACCCATGGCGGCCACAGTTTTGAGAACACCGGCAAAATCCTGGGCGGCAGCCTCTCTAAGAGAATAAAGCTGTAAACCAATTGGGATTGACATACTCACGCAGCCTCCTTCAGTTGACTTAACGCCGCAATGTTTTTAGTGTATTACTTGTCCAGCTGATGGCGGATTCCTCTAAATATTGGGCTGATTGGTGACTGCTCCTGGGCGATCTGCAGGAGATCTAGCAGAAGGTAGGGAATTAAGCCTGGCACGGACCTTGTTTGCCTGATAGGCTGGTTGACGCATAATAAACCTGTGTGGCAGAGAAGGCGAAAAGCTGATGGCTGCAGGTGGTCTTTATTACCAATACCAGCAAGGAAGTTTTTGGCGGTTACCAATGTAGATGGGCAGAAAATTGGAGATGGACGGCCAGGTCCTATAACCCGCCAATTAGCTGCTGCTTACCGGGAATTGGTGCACCGGGAGTGGGGCAGTTAGCTGCTGGAACAGAAAGGTGTTTGGGAGAGTTGAAGGAGCATATGCAGGCAAAAACAGTTCCAGAGACGTTTCGGGGATATGTTCTTGACGGGTTCCAGCGGGAGGCCATTGCCCACCTCTTAGAAGGAGCCTCAGTTTTTGTGGCGGCGCCTACCGGCTCCGGCAAGACTCTGATCGCCGACTATGTAGTGGGGATGGCCCGGGATGTTCAAAAGGGAGTGATCTATACCGCTCCCATCAAGGCTTTAAGCAACCAGAAGTTCAAACAATTTCGGGATACCTACGGAGAAGGGAACGTCGGCCTGATCACCGGCGATATTGTGCGCAACGAGAACGCTCCGGTACTTGTGATGACAACGGAGATCTTTCGCAATATCCTCTTTGATCACAGCCGCCCTCTAGATGATATCGCCTACGTGATCTTTGATGAAATTCACTACATTGCAGATGAGGACCGGGGATTTGTTTGGGAGGAAAGCTTGATTTTCCTGCCTGAACACATCCGATTTCTGGGACTCAGTGCTACCATCGCCAACGGCGGTGAGCTGCGGAATTGGATGTCGACTTTGCGTCCCGAGCCGGTGAGGGTGGTGGAATACCGCCATCGGCCGGTGCCCCTGTCCCACGGTTATTATGCCCAGGGATTAGGGATTACCACCCTTGAGACAATGGAACAGTATTTGCGGGATACTGCTGCCAGCACCAAAGATAACTGGCAGGAAAAAACCACTTATCCTCTGCCGAATCATGTAGAGCTGGTGGATGCATTGGGGGAACAGTACCTTCCCCTGCTGTTTTTTGTCTTCAGCCGGAGGGGATGTGAAGTCCATGCCGCTGAGCTGGCTCGGACCCACAACTACTTAACACCTG
>JAAYHH010000179.1 GCA_012735435.1 Bacillota bacterium
AAGGGCATGCTGGCTGCAAATGCAGGCATGATCATTGTAGCTACCATTATTGTCGCTACTAGTAACGCGAAAACCTTATTTTTCATGCTGTTTAACCCCCTTTTGGTCTTCTCTCCTTACCATCTAGGAGTTCCATATCCCATCCGGGGTTCTACGAGTGAGTGACCTTGTTTCCTCACAGATTACCTCGGATCAAGATTGGAACTCGCTTATGCCCATCCTTGCGAGCAGTCGTGTTCTCCTCGGGGGGTGCACCTCCTTTCTATGCCACCTGCTCCTGATAGGCACAATTAGGCATACTTTACCTGTATTACTATTATTTCGTTCGGGCGGATTAAAATCCTTCCTAGAGTCTAAGAAAAGAACTAGGTTTTTCTGGAACAAATGGTATACCGACGGCAAATGCTTAGGAAACTGTTCCTTGATGGTGGATAATCTAGACAGTATCTAGGTGAGCGATATAGACTATGTACAGTATGTTTCTACGATGTATACCCAAAAATTCCTCCTTTTAAGCCCTCCCACAGGCAGCAAAAAAGACCGCTGAGCCGCGGTCTGATCAATAGAGTTAATAGCTATTAGCCTAAGGTTGGTTTGCTGTCCTACTCAAGAAGTATGAAGTTAACAAGCCCGTCGGGCGGCCGTCGGTCATATTGGCAACAAGCTTCAGGCTGCTATCCTCTGTGTCCGCCGGGGCATTCTCCTTAAGAGGCTCCAAAGCCGCAGGCAGGAGGTCCCGCTCTTCTTCATTTAGCTTTTCAAATAAAGCTGATACTTCTATAGGTGAATAAATGTCTTCCGCTGGTGCCTGAGCACCACCAGAAGATAACTCCACGACGTTGGCCGAGGGGGCAGGTGGGTCTTCCTGACTATAGGCCATTTCACTCAGCGCAGCGAATGGGGTAAGGGTAAGGGGCACAGTTTCTACAATGAACCCGTCGGACAGACTAAACCCGTTCTTCCCCCAGGAGGCCGCTGGAAGCGGGCCGACTATCCTTGCGGCACCGAACTGCCCCAGGGTTTCCGAGCCTCTAGGACCCCCAGGACCTGCCGTCCCACTTCTCGTCGTCATAGGAAAGAAGCCTTTCTCCACCTCACCATGGGCAATCCCCAAGGCATTCAGCTCGTCGGCAAATTCCTTAGCCAGTCTGGCCAGGGCCCTGTAAGCAGCTTCCGAAGCGCGGCGGGTTTGAGCCACGGCTTCGGAGGATAGCTTCACCGACCGATCCCCGCTCCTATTCTCAAGCATCTTCCACATCAAAGCATCAGCAGATAGGCCGCCCGGCAAGCTTCCCTGGTCCCCTGGCGCCAGTAGATCCCCTATTAGAAGAGCTGCTTCGTATCTTGTGAGGGGATAGACCTCAGCCAGCTGCTGGAAACTGCGGTAGCCCTCCAGCAGCCCTCCATCGGCTAGAACAGCAAGCTCAGCATAGGCCCAATGGCCCTTGAGCAAAAGATCAAAGGAGGCGGCACTTGCCGATGCGGCCCCAAACATCAGCACAAGGAAGCATGCGAATATAACGATTGCAAGCTGGCGATTCATCGGCAACCACCCCCTGACCTTTTTGTTTACGTTTCTATCTTATATGTTTTTCTTCGGGAAGCTGCAGAATGATCCCTATCAGCTGCCGCCTGTAACTTCCGGCAAGAGGTCAACATCCTGGCAAGGGCGGCAATAATAGAAAACCCCAGGCAGCTGCCTGGGGCTGTAGAAGAATCGACAATGGTCTAGTAGTAGTCTATTTTGCAGGCTCATTCGCAGCCGGCTCTACCGTTAACCGCACCTTCAAGGGACCAATGGCGGTCCAAATATTGATATCAGCTACAGCACTTACCACTACCGGTCCCGAGAGACGGCGGACCTCTGCCATGGCATTCAGGAAATCATCAACACTGACATCGCCCACCGAGCCGTCGGCCTTGGTGATCATGCCCTGCTCCAACCCGATAACGCTTACCTCCTGCAGCAGCTCTAGCAGTGCAGCCTCGATATCGGCTGGAAACTTGGTTGTCACAACAGTGGAACTTACAATATCCCCTTTCCGGTAGATCAACCGAT
>JAAYHH010000180.1 GCA_012735435.1 Bacillota bacterium
ACTCTGATGCGCATCAGGCCCAGGGCAAGGGGTATGGCCTATAGGATACGGAAACGAACCAGCCATATTACTGTGGTTGTGGCAGAAAAGGGGGAATAGGTGCGTGGGGCAGAAAGTGAACCCAATCGGTTTGCGGGTTGGCATAATCCGCGACTGGGAGGGTAAATGGTATGCTGATAAACGTAACTATGCAGAGCTACTCCACGAGGACTTGGCCCTGCGGAAGATGATAAAAGAGCGTTTCTATACCGCAGGTATTTCCCGAGTCGAAGTGGAGCGGGCAGCTAACAGATTGAAGCTGACAGTGTACACTGCTCGACCTGGAATGGTGATCGGGAGAGGCGGCGCGGAAGTAGATGCGCTTCGCAAAGAGATCGAAGCCAAGACCGGACGCCAGTGCCAGATCAATATCGTTGAAGTCTAGACTCCAGAGCTGGATGCCCAGTTGGTGGCAGAGAACATCGCGTTCCAGCTGGAACGGCGCGTATCCTTCCGGCGGGCGATGCGCCAGGCCCAGCAGCGGGCTATGCGGTTGGGTGCCAAGGGGATTAAAGTTTGGGTAGCAGGTCGGCTCGGCGGAGCGGAGATCGCCCGCGCTGAGTGGACCCAAGAGGGCAGTATTCCCCTCCATACCTTGAGAGCAGATATCGATTACGGCTTTGCTGAGGCACATACCACCTACGGGCGGCTCGGGGTCAAGGTTTGGATTAATAAGGGAGAGGTCCTCCCTGAAAAGGACAAGTAATGAAAGGGAGGCGAAGAGAGAATGCTGATCCCCAAGAGAGTCAAGTATCGTAAACAACAGCGTGGGCGGATGAAGGGGAAAGCATTGCGGGGTTCCACAGTGAGCTACGGCGAATATGGTCTGCAGGCTCAGGAACCAGGCTGGATAACCAACACCCAGATCGAGGCAGCAAGAATCGCCATGACCCGGCATATCCGGCGGGGAGGCAAGGTCTGGATCAAGATCTTTCCAGATAAGCCGGTGACGGCCAGACCAGCAGAAACCCGTATGGGTAAAGGTAAGGGAGCTCCGGAGTATTGGGTAGCGGTAGTTAAGCCGGGTAGAGTTCTGTTTGAGATTGCTGGTGTCTCCGAGGACCTTGCGAGGGAAGCCATGAGGCTGGCGGCCCATAAGCTGCCGATTAAGACGAAGTTCATCACACGTGAACAGACAGGTGGTGAAGCGCATGAGGCCTGACGAGATCAGAGCCATGAGTTCGGAAGAGTTGGTGCGTAAGCTGGATGATCTCAAGGAAGAGTTGTTCAACCTGCGATTCCAGATGGCCACAGCGCAGCTCGACAACCCCATGCGGATCAGAGAAGTGCGCAGGGATATCGCTCGAGTAAAAACCATTATGCGGGAACGGCAGCTAGGGATCGCTCGCTAACGGTCCAATGAGTAGGGGGTGTGGATATCGTGGAGAGAAACCTGCGCAAGACCCGGGTGGGTACGGTTGTTTCCGACAAGATGGATAAGACCATCGTAGTCCAGGTGGAGCGGCGGAAGCGCCACCCTCTGTACGGGCGGATTATCACCCGTAGAACCAAGTTTAAGGTCCATGACGAGAATAATTCCGCAGCCGTTGGAGACCGTGTGCGGATTATGGAAACCCGGCCGCTGTCCAAGGATAAGCGGTGGCGGTTAGTGGAGATTGTAGAAAAGGCCAGATAATCTAGACTGGCGTTGCGTTGGGGAAGGAGGTACGGGTCATGATTCAGCAAGAGTCGGTAGTAAATGTAGCTGACAATTCAGGAGCCAGAAAGCTTTTGTGCATTCGCGTTCCAGGCGGAACTCGCCGCCGCTATGCTGGGGTCGGTGATGTGATCATCGCAACTGTCAAAGAAGCAACGCCCGGCGGCGTGGTAAAGAAGGGCGACATTGTCAGAGCAGTTATTGTGCGGACCCGGAAAGAGATCGGCAGACCAGACGGTTCATATATACGCTTTGACGAAAATGCAGCAGTTGTCATCGATAACCAGAATAACCCTCGGGGCACCCGAATTTTTGGGCCCGTGGCCCGGGAGCTTCGGGATGCTAATTTCATGAAAATCTTGTCTCTCGCTCCGGAAGTGTTGTAGTTTCC
>JAAYHH010000034.1 GCA_012735435.1 Bacillota bacterium
AGCGAGCACTGGCTGCCGGAGCGGAGGCGGTCCATGTTGAGGTTTCTCAAGAGGATATAGTATCTGAGGTGGGAGACGAGAACGCCGCTCTATTCTTAGAAAGAAGAATTGTCGCCCGAGCGGCAGGTCGGCCCAAGACCAGGTCATAGAACCCGTCTCAGTCTACACGGAGGTATCACCATGGAGGCAAATAATACCCTGGTACAGGTGCAAATTGAAGGAGTAGGCAGCCGGCAGGTGAAGCCGGGAACCACCCTGCAGGAGCTGGCCAAAGACTGCTGGCCCGACAGCTGGCGCCGAATCCTGGCAGCTTATGTGGACAATGATCTCCGAGAACTGACTTATCCCATCAGTGAGAGCTGCAGTGTTTCCTTTTTTGGACTGGAAGTCAAGGACGGCTATCGGATATACCAGCGAAGTGCTGTGTTTCTATTGATCCGGGCTGCCCGGGAAATTTTGCCTGGATGCAGGGTTATCATCGAGCACTCCCTCAGCAATGGTCTGTATGGTGAGATCCACTGTCAGAGGGCACTGATGAAAAAGGATCTGGAGGCTATCGAGGCGAGGATGAGGGAGATTGCTTCCCAGGATGAGCCTTTTGAGAAGTTTGTCCTACCGAAGGACGAGGCCATGGAGCTTTTCGAAAAGGACGGACAGTTAGATAAGGTAAACTTGCTGAAATACCGGCAGTCGGATACAGTCAATGTCTACCGGTCTGGATGGTTCCATGACTATTTCTACGGCTACATGGTCCCCAGTGCTGGGTATCTAACCAAGTTTCGACTGCACTATTACCTGCCGGGCTTCATCCTGCAGATTCCCGATCCCGACAATCCTGACCGGATTCCGCCTTATCGGGAGCAGCCCAAGCTTGCCAGTGTCCACCGGGAGGCAGAGCAGTGGGCCAAGATCCTAGAGGTTGAGACAGTAGCGGCCCTAAATGACATCATTGCCCAGGGAAAGAGCGGGGAGTTAATTAGAATCGCCGAAGCCCTCCATGAAAAGAAAATTGCCCAGATGGCGGATATGATCCTCGATCGCCACGATACTTTGAGGGTTATTTTGATCGCTGGTCCTTCATCTTCGGGGAAAACCACTTTTGTCCAGCGGCTGTCGGTTCAGCTCCGGGTCAACGGCTTGAAGCCGGTGGCAATTCATCTCGATGACTATTTCCTTGATCGGGAGAAGACCCCGAAGAATGAGCACGGCGAATACGATTTCGAGTCCATTGAAGCCATCGACTTGGAACTGTTTAATACCCATCTTACCCAGCTAATCCAGGGTGAGGAGGTAGAGATTCCAACCTTTGATTTCACCAGCGGACGGCGGGTGTACACCGGCAAACGCCTGCGGGTTGATCAGGGCCAGCCCATCATTATCGAAGGTATCCACGCCTTGAATGACCGCTTGACGGCATCAATTCCCAGCGGCAATAAATTTAAAATATACATCAGTGCCCTAACGCAGCTGAATATCGACCACCATAATCGGATCCCAACCACCGATGGCCGACTGCTGCGGCGGATAGTGCGGGATCATCAGTTCCGAGGACACTCAGCCCAGGATACCCTGCGCCTATGGCGAGCTGTCCGCCGGGGGGAGAAGGAGAACATTTTCCCCTTCCAGGAAGAAGCTGATGTGATGTTCAATTCTGCCCTGATCTATGAGTTTGCAGTACTCAAGCAGTTTGCTGAACCTCTCCTTCAGACCATCGGCCGGGAAGACCCGGGTTACAGCGAAGCCAAGCGGCTCCTGAAGTTTCTCAGTTACTTCTTGCCGCTGGATCCAGACGATGTGTCGCCAACTTCCATACTGAGGGAGTTTATTGGAGGGAGCTGTTTCGAAGAAACAATCTCGGCGGCGAACGAATCCTAAGTAGGAATAATAACGATTTAATATAAATGTTACATTTGCCGGCAGGATTCTTCTCCTTCACCAGGAATATATTAGCAAAACGTAGTCATTACTAACAAGGTATCGTTACTGAAAAGTTACAATGACTCTTGCTATATTTGATACATGGAACCCAGAGCAGGAAGGGAGTCAACGACTTGTCGCTAATTACGAAAACCTGAGGCGAAGGAGGGATAGAATGCTGGCACTGGAAGAGGTCTCCTACACAAAGCTCTCGTACAGAAGAGATAAAGAGTTGGTGACCAAGTATCTGGCGTTGTATGAGAAGAACCGGTCCCCGGAGCTGCTAGAGCTCTTGGTAGAGGCGTATTGGGAATTGGTGGAGTACCTGGCTGGTAAGTTCACTCAGGATAGACAGATGCGGGAGGATCTTGTTCAGGTAGGCGGAATCGGGCTAATCACGGCCCTGCAGCGGTTCGACAGCAGTCGGAACGTCCAGTTTGTC
>JAAYHH010000181.1 GCA_012735435.1 Bacillota bacterium
GTCATTTCAGTGCTGATCACACAGGTAGAGCTCCAAGTGAACTATGACAAGATCCGCAAGGTTGAAAGGATCATAAACTACCTCATCGACCACTACGATGAAGCCATTTCCCTTAAAGAACTTGCAGACCTTAACGGGATCAGCATTCCTTATACTAATAAAATTTTCAAAGAGGTGACCGGCACTACCCCCTTTGATTATCTCGCCAACCTCCGGATCAATAAGGCCAAAGAACTGCTAACTGACGGCCACTCGGTGTCCAGCACTGCGGTTAATGTCGGCTATGCCGATCCCGCTTACTTCAGCCGGCGCTTCAAGCAAAAAGAAGGGATCAGCCCCCTCCACTACCAGATGATGCACCGCAGGGCCCAGGGTGATTGACCCGCCTCTATCCCTTCGAGGACGCCTTTCTGCCTTCCTAAAGCTCGGCTCAGTGCAAGCATAGACAATAGCCACCTCTCCTTATTTCCTAATCCCCTAAATAAACTCTTAAACTGAGTTTATCTTCCAAATTTTGCGATCTAGTTCGCATTTAAAGGCTCACACCATCTAAGTGGACTAAATCATCCCTTTTCGGGATTCCGTCAACTTGAATTTCTTATTTTTCCCTTTTATCATAAAATTGAACCGGTCATGACCAGTTGGGCTGTCTTAGGTATTTGTCCTGGGGTAGTTCAGCCTGGTCATGACCACTATCATAATATTCAAAGGAGCTTTGTCGATGCCTAAACACGCCACAGGACCAATGGTACAGCACCACCGGGTAAGGGAAATTCTCTTGGAAAAAATCGCTACCGGGGAATTCGTCCCCGGCGAAAAGATACCATCAGAACGCAAGCTGTGTGAGATGTTCTCTGTAAGCAGAACAACCATCAGGAGGGCCATTGACGAACTCGCTGCAGAAGGCGTGCTGGTCCGGATCCCCGCCAAGGGGACATATGTAGCTGAGTCCAGTTTGGCAAATACCCAAAACACCGGCAATATCGGCTTCATCCGCTGCTTCCGCCGCAGTCCCCTATCTTCCATCAATGACGACGTTTTCTATCCAAGAATTCTTGCCGGAGTTGAAGCCGTTATTTCCAAAAACGGCTACCACTGCCTGGTGCAGTCTGTCAATGAAAATGATTTCACTGAGCAGACAGTGGCTCAGCTGACCCAGAAAGTAGATGGCCTCATCTGCTGCGAGCTTAGAAGTCAAAGGTTCCTAGATACCCTGCGGGCATCTCGCCTCCCCTTAGTCCTCGTAAGCCCATCTCTTACGTCTAGTTTTGTCGATATGGTCGAGATCAGCAACCGGGAAGGAGCCGTTACGGCAGTCAATCACCTGATTGAACACGGCCACCGGCGGATTGCCTTTGTCGGCGGATCTCCCAACAGCAGGCCGTCACGGATGCGGGAAGCAGGCTACATCCAGGCCCTTAAGGACAGCGGACTGCCGGTTCGGAGCGAATACATTTCATCTAACGGCTGGAAAAGAACCGACGGCTATGCCGCGATGGAAAAGCTTCTACGGTGCGATCCCAGACCCACCGCGGTCTTTGCCGCATCGGATTTATTGGCCCTAGGGGCTTACGATGCAGTTGAGAGAGCTGGCCTCAAGATCCCGGAGGATATATCGATTATCGGGTTTGACAATATCGACATGGCGGCAGAGGCGAGGCCTTCCCTGTCGACTATCCATGTGAGAAAGCTGGAAATGGGACAGGTTGCTGCGAGGCTGATCTTA
>JAAYHH010000182.1 GCA_012735435.1 Bacillota bacterium
CGGCTTGATACCATCAAATCTATGCGCCCGGTGAAGGTGATCAGGGAAGCAACCTTTATGAGATTTGTCTGTACTACTTTCGAACATTATGGTTTTGCACAGCTTGCAAACGGGTATTAATGATTGTGGGCCTGGTCACAATAAGGCCAAAACAGCTGCCTTGCTTTTTGGGCAATAGGCACACACTTACAGGGAGGGAGTAGAAGAATGACTGATTATCATGAACCGTTCGAGCGTCTCGACGAGAAAACCCTCGACCAAGCCAGGGCTCTGATCTCCTTAAAAGAAGAAGTCGAGGCAATTAACTGGTATAACCAAAGGGCAGCAGTCACAAAGGATGAAACGTTGAGGGAGATTCTCGAGCACAATCGGGACGAAGAAATCGAACATGCCGTCATGGCCATCGAGTGGCTGCGGCGCAATATGGACGGCTGGGACGAGGAACTGCGAAGATATCTATTTACCGATGGACCTATCGGCCACCATGACGATGATGAGCATGGCGAAAGCACTAGCTCCGGCCACCGCAAAGACCTGGGTATCGGCAATCTGAGATAAATTGACAGGAGGTCTTGCCTTATGGATTTCCTAAAAAGGGAACTTGCGCCCATAACTGCAGCGGCATGGGAGGAAATAGAGTCACGGGCCATCGAGACCCTCAAGAGCTATCTTTCCGCCCGCAAGATCGTAAATGTAGTGGGCCCTAAAGGTTTTGACTATGCCTATGTTGGTGATGGAGGATTGGCAAGTGTCCAGGATGACAACGGCGTAGAAACCGGCATCCGCTCCGGAAAGCCCTTGGTTGAGGTAAGAGTTCCTTTTGAGCTTGATCTTTGCGAACTAGATAGCGTCGACCGGGGATCCCAGGATGTGGACTTAGCGGCTTTAGAAGACGCGGTCCGCAAGATTGCCCTGTATGAAGACCAGGCTGTCTTTTACGGCCTATCCCAGGGCTCCATCGAAGGGTTGATTGACGGCAGCAGCAACGAGCCCATCCCCTTCGGCACCAGTCCAGAGGACATAATGCGGGGCATAGCCAAGGGAGTAATCACCCTCAAAGAAGCCTTTGCTGAGCCACCGTATGCCCTGGCGGTTGGGCATGAAGCCTGGCTGCGGATTATGGCCGATTCACACAGCTATCCGCTAAGACGCCGTATTCAAGATCTCATTGAAGGCCCGATTATTCTCAGTCACGCACTAAAAGAAGCAGTCCTGGTACCCCATAAGCACGAGGACCTTGAGTTAACCCTCGGTTCAGATCTCGCTATTGGATACGAGACCCACAATACTTCCTCGGTAAGGCTGTATATCACGGAGACATTCACCTTCCGCATCCTGGAACCAGCAATCATCGTCACATATACACTGTAAGTATAAGTAATAGTGCCTATTGACCATAACGCTTCACGCAGCTTCTAGCAATACGAGGAGATAAGTGTACAGAACCCTTGCAACCTAAGAACAGATGCCAAGAAAAGCCTAACACCCGGTGGATTAACCCACCGGGTGTTAGTAAAATTTCCTGGCAACGAGCTACTCTCCCACCGGGTCACCCCGGCAGTACCATCGCCGCTGGAGGGCTTAACTACTGGGTTCGGGATGTGGCCAGGTGTTTCCCCTCCGCTATGGTCACCAGAAAATTTA
>JAAYHH010000183.1 GCA_012735435.1 Bacillota bacterium
CCTGTGGTGCTAGTTTTGAAACTGGTTCCACCCGGGAGGACCTTAGAGTGGAAATCTGTTCCCAGTGCCACCCATTCTATACAGGACAGAGGCAGAAGCTCGTTGATTCTGGTGGACGGGTTGAGCGGTTCCGGAGGAAGTACAATTTGCCGGAGGAATAAGTCCAGCAACAATTTAAGGTGTGTAAGAATAAAGCAGGGCATAGTCCTGCTTTTCTGTTTGCCGGGTGTTTGGAGTGAGAGCATTGTTAAGGATTGGCGATGTTCTTATAAATAATCCTGTGGCTTTATCCCCGATGGCCGGTGTTACCAACTCGATATTCCGAAAGATTTGCAAAGAGATGGGAGCCGGTTTAGTCGTTACGGAAATGGTGAGCAGCAAGGGGCTCCTTTACAATAACCGGCGGACCGAAGAACTCCTGGCCTTCAGCGAACAGGAACGGCCCATCGCCATCCAGATATTCGGTTCTGACCCGGAGGCGATGGGTAAAGCTGCCCGAATGGTAGAGGCATTGGAACCTGATTTTATCGACATCAACATGGGTTGTCCGACGCCCAAGATCGTGAAGAATGGAGACGGGGCTGCTCTGATGCGGGACCCAGTCCTGGCAGCACGGGTGGTGGAAAGTGTCGCTTCCAATTGTTCCTGTCCGGTGACTGTTAAGATGCGCCGGGGGTGGGATGAAAATTCTCCCTCTGCCGTGGAAATAGCTCCACTGTTGGTGGAAGCCGGTGCCCAGGGATTAACTATCCACGGACGCTATCGGGAGCAGTTCTACCGGGGCAAAGCTGATTGGGAATGTATTGCGGCGGTCAAAGCAGCGGTAGATGTACCTGTTTGGGGAAATGGAGATGTGGATTCTCCCGATGCTGCCCTGGAGATGCTGCAGCGGACCGGGTGTGATGGTGTGGCTATCGGGCGGGCGGCTTTAGGCAACCCTTGGATTTTCCGGGAGGTTACCCACTATCTGAGCTCCGGCGAGTATTTGCCGAGACCGACCCTTAGGGAAAGATTGGACTTGGCTTTGGCACACCTGGAGGAAGAAGCGGCGGTGATGGGTGAGCTGGCCGGGGTGCGGAAGATGCGGTCACAGCTTGCGTGGTATACCAAGGGATTTCCTCAGGCGGCAGCTATTCGTCAGCGGCTCAATCAAGCCAGGACCGTAGCGGAAGTTCGCGAAATCTTGGAAGACTGCCTCGCTCTGGAAGAAATATAGTGGTTTAACCAGTAGGAAAACAGGGATATATTATGAAGAAGCCGGTGGTGCCTTGCCGGAAGGCGGCAATTGCCGGCCGAGATACTAATTTCGGCAAGAGCGGGGGGATGATATGGGTAAGAGTCGGAACAGTGTCGGTCTTGGGATATTGACCAAGTCCCTGTGCCTGGCAGTGCTTATTTCAGCGGCCTTGGTTTTGACTGCTGCAGGAGATCGGGCAGGCTCAAGGGTAGGGAGCGCCAGGCCTGCAGTAGGCTATCAAGCTCCTGATTTTACCGTCAAGACACTGGAGGGCACCGAGGTTGCTTTGGGCGAGCAGCTGGGTACTCCTGTATTCATCAACTTCTTCGCTACTTGGTGCCATTTTTGCAGGGTAGAAATGCCCTATATTCAGGCCTTGTATGAAGAACTCGGTGATGATGTCAGCTTTATGATTGTTGACGTCAGAGAAAGCGAAGAGACGGTGAAAGCCTATTTTGAAGCAGCGGGGTGGACTGTACCGGTATACCTGGATTCCATCGGAATTGCAGGGGCAAAGTATGCCGTCCGGGGGCTGCCGACATCATTCTTTATTGATAGTGAGGGCATAATACGGGATATGGTGATCGGGGCCATGACCGAGGCCCGGCTGCGGCAGGGGATTGAATCTATTCTGCCGGCAGATTCAGAATAGAAAAGTTGCGAGGAAGTTTTGGGGCGTTCGTCTTTAAGGGGGCGATCGCCCCTTTTTTCTTTCTGCCGGTTTGATAGTGTGGTGGCAGCCTTTCAATGAAGGGTGCCTCACCCGGCGCTTTTTCCGGCTATGTATTCTTGTTGATCGGTGCTCTTGCGCGGAGCAGCATGGTTTGGTAATATGGGTCTGAGCACAAAGTTGTGCACAATGCAGCGGCCCGCAAATTGGAAACTAAGGTGGATGATATCGTGGATCTGCTGCGGATTGGCGAAAAGCTCATCAGTACTAGCCGGATACATAGGACCGTGGATCAGATCCTGGAGCTGCGCTCCCAGGGGCAGTCTCAACAAGAGGTAGCCGAGCAGATTGGGGTTGACCGTACCTTTATTTCCCGGCTGGAGGGCCTCGGAGAAGTTCGTAAAGGTGGCCGTGTAGCGGTAATCGGTTTTCCCATCGGTAATAAGGAAGAGATTGAAGCCATTGCCCAAGAAGAGGGCGTGGATTTTACCTGGGTGATGACCAATGAGGAGCGCTGGCAGTTTGCTGAAGACCGCAGCGGAGCCAAATTGGCCAATGAGCTGATGGTGCTCTTTTCCCGGCTGCGGGATTTTGATACTATCGTTTTTCTCGGTTCAGACATGCGGATTAAGTTGGTGGAAGCCATGCTGGCTCCAGAGACGGTGTTGGGTATTGAATTGGGCAAATCGCCAATCCGGCAGGATAAATATGTCGATCCGACAGAGTTCCGGGCCTTAATCCGCTCTCTAATGGGTAGTTAGGGTAATCAGCTTAGGTCCTACACTAATTCTTTTCCGATGGAGGCGTGACTGTGAAGCACGTAGTGAGTATCAGCATTGGTTCCTCGAAACGGGATCACAAAGCAGAGCTGGAGATTATGGGTGAGAAGTTTCTCATTCAACGGATCGGCACCGATGGCGATATGGATAAAGCGGTGGAATTGATTCGCCAGCTTGACGGCAAAGTGGATGCCTTTGGTCTCGGCGGCATGGATATGTACATCTATGCGGGAAATCGCCGGTATACGATTCGGGATTCTAAGCGGTGTTCATCAGCGGCGAGGAAAACCCCTTTAGTCGATGGTTCAGGACTTAAGAACACCCTGGAGAGAAAGGTTGTCACCTTCCTGCAGGAACAGATGCATTTGGAACTTAAGGGGCGCCGCCTGTTGCTGGTGGCAGCGGTGGACCGCTTTGGTATGGCAGAGGCCTTTGCCCGGGCTGGGTGTGACATGGTAATTGGAGATTTGATGTTTGGCCTAGGGGTCCCCATTCCCCTGCACAGCCTCAGGACCCTTGCCGCCGTGGCTCGGATTGCGGCTCCTATAGTCGTGCAGCTTCCCTTTAAGGTGCTGTATCCCACCGGCAGCAAGCAAGAGCAATCGAAGGTGAAGTACTCCAAGTACTATCACTGGGCGGAGATTATTGCCGGAGACTATCTTTTTATCAGCAGACATATGCCGGATGAGCTCACTGGGAAGATAATTGTAACTAATACCGTTACCGAAGACGATGTGGCCGTACTGCGGCGCAGGGGTGTAGATATGTTAATCACCTCAACACCAAATCTGTGCGGGCGTTCCTTTGGCACTAACGTTATGGAGGCAGTGCTGGTGACGCTGATTGGCAAACCGCCGCAGGAGATAAAGCCCCAAGATTATCTCGAAATGCTGGAAGCCCTTAACTTCACTCCGAGAGTGGAATACCTCCAGGCTAATGCTGGTTCAATAGACGACCGATGAGGTGATATTTTTTGGAACGGTTTGCTTTCATAATCCACCCCTTAGAAATACAAGATATTGCCCGCAAATTCCCTTCGGCCCAGCGAATGCCGACCTCCTGGCTGGAAAGCCTGATTAAGCACAGCCCGCCTATCAAGGCATCCCCCATTACAGGTGTCCGCTCTATTCGGGGCACAGAGGCAGAGGGATGGTTCATTGGCTGCTTGTTAACCTCCAAGCAGATGATGGAACTGCCGGAGGAAGATGTGCTGGAGAAAATAATCAAGGCGGCAAGAAAGGCTGAGCAGCTTGGGGCGGGGATTGTGGGCCTGGGAGCGTTTACGGCGGTAGTGGGAGACGCAGGGGTAACAGTAGCTGAAAACGTTGGTATAGCAGTAACCACCGGCAACAGCTACACCGTTGCCACGGCCTTGGAAGGAATACGCTACGCCGCTGACTTAATGGAGATATCTATTGATGATGCGTCTGTTGCTGTTCTGGGCGCCACCGGCTCCATCGGTTCGGCATGTGCCCGCATACTGGCTCGGGATGTGGGCAATCTGACAATGGCAGCCCGTTCTTTAGATAAACTGGAACAGCTCGCTGCGAGGATCAAGGAGGAAACAGGCTTAACACCCCAGGTGACAACGGATTTGGCGGCGGCCTGCCGCGGGGCTGACATTGTTGTGGCCGTTACCAGTGCAACAGGTACGATAGTGGAGCCGGAGTGGCTGAAGCCCGGAGCTATAGTGTGTGATGTTGCCAGGCCCCGGAATGTTTCCCGGAGAGTAGCCGAGGTCCGCAAGGATGTATTGGTTTTCGAGGGCGGGGTGGTTGAGGTTCCCGGTGACGTTGACTTTGGTCTAGATTTTGGCTTTCCTGCCAAGACCGCCTATGCCTGCATGGCTGAAACGATGATTTTGGCCCTTGAAGGCCGATATGAGAGCTTCACACTTGGGCGAGACTTATCAGTGGAACAGATAGATGAGATCAGCCGCTTGGCTGCCCGCAACGGCTTTCGGCTGGCGGGGCTCCGCAGTTTTGAGCGGGCCGTTACCAGAGAGTGGATCCAGCAGGTGAAAGAGAATGCCATAGAGGCACGGCAGGGATTTGCTGTCAAGGGCCTGTAGCCTTACTTGGGCAGGACTGCTTCCAAGTCCAACACGGGTTGACATCACTTGGATCACTGGCTATAATAAGAGCCGCAATGCAGGGGTCAGAGTTGTTGACCGCCTAATTGAGGATGTATGTACCCGGCACTGAGCGGCCGGGTACTATAGTGCAGCTGGCTTAGAACAAAGGGATTGTTTCTGGATGGGAGCCGGGGTTGTAAGTCAGTATAAAAGTATAGGGCAGCACAAATATTAAGCTTTGATTTGGCTGCCCGATGTTCTAAGTTAGCACGGACAAGGGAGAGAGCTGTATGTCAGAAAAGGAAGTTCTCCTGACCAAAGAAGGCTTAAGTAGGCTGGAGGACGAACTGGAGCACCTGAAGACTGTGAAGCGGCGAGAAGTTGCAGACAGAATCAAGCAGGCTTTAGCTTTTGGCGATATTTCAGAGAATTCCGAGTACGATGATGCCAAGAACGAGCAGGCTTTTATTGAAAGTCGGATTGTGAAGCTGGAAAAGATGCTGAGGAATGCCCGATTGATCAGCGAGGATGATATCCAATCGGAGGTAGTTGGGCTCGGTTCTAGGGTGAAACTCAAGGACCTGGAATATGAAGATGAATTTGAGTACATGATAGTCAGTTCCGCAGAGGCCGATCCAGGAGAGGCCAAGATTTCAGACGAGTCTCCGGTAGGTGAAGCGTTAATTGGTAAGAAGCCCGGAGATGTTATCGAAGTGGAGGTGCCTGCCGGCCTCGTTAGGTATCAAATCCTTGCAGTTAACGGCAGGCAGTAAAGAGTCTGTGTGAAAGAATTCTAGATGGTCTCCTATTGAGGTGAACCTCTGGGGACGGTGAAGTACTGCGCAGGGAGGGGGAAGGCTGTTGACTACTATGGGAGAAGGGGCTGCTGAGGGCGTGGAAGAACTTAATGACCAAATGTTGATTCGCAGGCAAAAACTGGATGAATGGCGGTCTGAAGGTATTGAACCCTTCGGTCAAAGATATGACCGGACCCACACCGCTGAGGAAATCCGGTCCCAGTTCGACGCGCTCGAAGGGCAGACAGTTTCTATCGCTGGAAGAATAATTGCCAAGAGGGGTCACGGCAAGGCAAGCTTTGCTGACCTTCTAGATGGATCGGGCACCATTCAGCTGTTTATTAAAGTCAATACCGTCGGTGAGAAGCTCTACAAGCAATATCAAAGACTGGACCTCGGCGATATTATCGGTGTTCAGGGTACTGTATTCCGCACTCGCATGGGCGAGATTAGTGTAGAGATCCAGGAATTCTGCATGTTGAGCAAGGCACTGCGGCCTCTCCCCGAAAAATGGCACGGTCTGAAAGATGTTGACCTGCGCTACCGGATGCGTTACCTAGACCTAATCGCCAATCCCGAGGTAAAAGAGGTATTTATTACTCGGAGTAAGATTATCCAGGGGATTAGGGACTTTTTGCTGGCCCGAGGGTACCTCGAGGTGGAGACGCCAATGCTCAATGTCATTCCGGGAGGTGCCAATGCCCGGCCTTTCATAACCCATCACAATGCCCTCGATATGGATCTGTATATGCGGATTGCCCCCGAGCTCTATCTCAAGCGGCTCTTGGTCGGAGGGTTTGAGAAGGTTTTCGAGATCGGCAAGAATTTCCGCAATGAAGGTATCTCAACGAAACACAACCCGGAATACACCATGGTGGAGCTGTACGAGGCATATGGAGATGCCGATACCATGATGGCCTTAACCGAGGAATTGTTTGCCCACTTGGCTGTGCTTGTCAAAGGCACGACCCAGGTGGAATTCCAAGGCCAAATTATTGATCTTGCTCCGCCTTGGCCCCGATTGCCCATGTTGGAGGCTATCAAGCAGTATGCAGGGATAGACCTTGAGGGGGTTAGCGACGAGGAAGCCGTTAAACTCGCCAAGGAGCGGGGAGTGGAGCTGCCTCCCGGGGCAGGCAAAGCCCAAGTGATTAATGAATTGTTTGATGAGTTTGTTGAGCCGGAACTTACCGGTCCTGTATTTATCACAGAACATCCGGTGGAGATCTCCCCCCTGGCTAAACGGAAGCCCGATAAGCCATCGGTGACGGATCGGTTTGAGCCCTTCATTGTCGGGTGGGAGATGGCCAATGGATTCAGTGAGCTTAATGATCCAATCGATCAGAAGGAGCGTTTTAGGCAGCAGATGGAGCAGCGGCAGGCCGGTGATGATGAGGCCCACATGATGGACGAAGATTATATCGTGGCATTGGAGCATGGTATGCCGCCGGCAGGTGGATTGGGAATCGGTATTGATCGATTGGTTATGCTGCTGACAGATTCGCCATCTATTCGTGACGTTTTGCTGTTTCCCCATATGCGGCCCAAGGCAGATTAGGGATATGCGGGGCTTGACAAGGGTCTTGGGAGCATGGTATTATCAAGAAGCCGCAGGACGGCAACAGATTCTTAACAATAAGTAAGCTGATGTGGCGGCACCGTCGAAGCTGCAGGTGAGCAGCAGGCGGTGCTGTACAGGCTTTAGGTCCGATGGAAAGCCCGTTGACCGAACACCAAAGTGAAAAATTGGTGTTGACATGTTAGGGGGCAGCAAGTATAATAAGAACTTGCCGGGCGGTTGAGTCCGGCGCAACGCCTTGAACCTTGAAAACTGAACAGCGTACAGAAAGCTTGTGCGAGATTTCTGATTAAGCCAGAATCAAATCCCGTCAGGGATTTGGATAAATCTTTCACGGAGAGTTTGATCCTGGCTCAGGACGAAC
>JAAYHH010000184.1 GCA_012735435.1 Bacillota bacterium
ATGCCTGGCGGGATATCAACACAAGGCTGTCAGCCCTGGATAATAGATTGACCGATCTCCGGTTGTCCTCAACCTTCCACGGCAGAACGGCAAGCTCCAGTGATGCACAGGTGGTTGCGGCAACAGCTGGTGCCAACGCGCTGACCGGGACATATTCTGTGGAAGTGGCTCAGCTGGCCCAAGCCCATAGGGTAGCGTCTAGAGGTGAAGTGGTGGTAGAGGACGGTTTAGTTCTAAGAGCGGACGAAAACGAAACAATTTACATCAAGATAGGAGACGCGGAGGAAGGAACGGAGATCACCTTCAAGGGCGAATCTACTCTGGCAGATATAGTCAAGGCAATCAATGAAGCAAACGCCGGGGTAAAGGCCAGCATAATTGCAGGGCGCTTGGTACTGGAAAGTGCTGAAACCGGTGCGAATAATACGATTGAGCTGACGGGCAGTTACGAGTTCTTGGTTGAAAAGCTGCAGTTGGGGACTGGAACCCAAGGTGAGGATGGGAGTATTACCCTCACCAATAATGGAACCACCAATACTATCAATACCATTCAAGAAGCCAAGGATGCCGTGTTTACGATCAACGGCATCACGATAGAAAGCACCTCCAATACCATCAAAGACGCTGTAGAGGGTGTGACCTTCACCCTTAAGGATGTAACCCAAGGCGAAGCTGTCCAAATTACCGTGAGTCAGGATATAGATTCTGCTGTAAGCAAGATCAAGGCCTTTGTCGATCAGTACAACAGCGTAATGAACTTCATAGCCGAGAAAACCAAAGTCAACATGACCGATGCCGGAGATATTACTTCTACAGGCACCCTGCAGGGTGACGGGACAGCTAACCGGCTGCGGTCGGCCCTAAGATATGAGGTTACCCGGGCCATTGAGACGGAGTCCAGTTTCAATCAGCTGGCTGTGCTGGGCATTACCACCAATAAAGAGGGAATCTTGGAGATCGATGAAACTAAACTGCGGGAAGTTCTCCAGGAGAATCCCGAGGAAGTGGCAGAGTTCTTCCGAGAGAAGGCCAATAACCTGAAGGATTTCATCAAGGGATATATCCAATACGGGACCGGGATCCTTGCCGAGAAGCAAGAATCCATCGGCCGTTTGATGAAGGACATCGACCGGCAGATTGAGCGGATGGAAGAGCGGATTGCCCGGAAAGAAGAGAGTCTGGTCCGGCAGTTCACCGCCCTGGAGCAGGTCTTGGCCGAATTCCAGAGCCAAGGTGCTTGGCTGACCCAGCAGATGACCATGCTTTCCAGCTGGGCGGGAGCAAGCCGAAACAGAGGAAACTAGCGGGGTTCCTGGATATAGATAGAAAGATAAAAACAAAAATACGTTGTCACCCTGGGAGGGTCAATTCTCCCGGGGTCTTTTTTGTTTGAGGGCGTATGCCGTTACCTTAGTCCCTCGGCCTGGCTGGGGGATTAGTTTTTATGAAGGAATCCGCCCAAGAATAGAGAAAAGATTATAGTGATCAGATAAGCCAGACAACGCAGTTAATCTGATGGACTAGGAAACGGAAAGGAGCGTGGATTTGTCCCGCTCTCATTTTCTGTCTGTAGACGTGGACATTTTAGTTTATGCCCTCTCGATGTGTCAAAGCCTTGGATACAAGATGCCGGCCAAAGGAAGTAAGATTGGTGAGACACAAGTGTTCCCAGGTGGGGCTTTCCAGCCTGGGCAAGGTTCACAGCCTAGGAGGTGATGACAAGAGAGAGCGTGGTTCAAAATGCCGGGTGCCTTAGGTAGCTTGAGTTTGACGACCGCAACAACAATGAGACGGAGGGGTAGAATTGAGAACATCCAGATGGCTTAAGCTTGTTGGATTGTGTGGGGTAATCGTTCTGCTGCTGGCCACCGTCACCAATGCGGCTGTTCAAGGGGAACTTGAGATCTTTTCCTGGTGGGCCGGGGATGAAGGCCCTGCTTTGGAAGCGCTGATCGCAATGTATGAGGAGATGTATCCGGAAGTAACAGTGATCAATGCTACTGTTACCGGCGGAGCAGGTGTGAACGCCAAGGCGGTACTGAAAACTAGAATGCTGGGCGGAGATCCTCCGGATACATTCCAGGTCCATGCCGGCCAGGAGCTCATCGGCACCTGGGTGGTAGCAGAGAGAATGGAGGACCTCACCTGGCTCTATGAAGAGGAAGGCTGGATGGAAGTATTCCCCGCAGATTTGCTCGACCTACTCAGCACCGATGAAGGAATCTGGTCAGTGCCTGTCAATATCCACCGCTCCAACGTCCTATACTACATTCCCGACAACCTCGCCCAGTGGGGAGTAGATGTCCCCAAGACATGGGATGAGTTCCTTGAAATAGCACCAAAGCTCGAGGCCCAAGGGGTCATTCCATTGTCCGTTGGTGAGAACTGGACTGCGACCCACCTGTGGGAGTGTGTGGCCGTATCTGTCCTCGGGCCAGATAAGTATGGGCAGTTATGGGACGGCACGCTTTCCTGGAAGAGTCCTGAAGTCATCGAAGTATGGGAGCTCTTCGGCAGAATTCTTGAGTACACCAATCCCGATGCTCCGTCCCTGTCGTGGCAGCAGGCCACCGACATGGTTGTAAACGGCCAGGCAGCCTTCAACATCATGGGCGACTGGGCCTCAGGATATATGTCAACAACCCTTAAGCTGGAGGCCGGTACCGGCTACGGTTGGGCGGCATCTCCCGGCACCGAGGGTGTATTCATCATGCTGTCCGACTCCTTCGGTCTGCCTGTAGGCTGCCGTCATCGGGACAATGCTATAGCATGGCTGAGAATGCTGGGCAGTCTCGAAGGCCAGGATACCTTCAATCCGCTGAAGGGATCCATCAGTGCCAGAATCGACTCGGATTTGACCAAATACAATGTGTACCTCCAGAGTGCAGCTAATGACTGGAGGACCAACAGAATCGTTGGTTCCCTCGCCCACGGCGTCGTAGCCAACGAGCGGTTTATGAACGACTTTGCCACCGTCATGGATATCTTCCTGGCCAGTAAGAATGCCGAAGCTGCCGCCAATGCCGCTGAGGCAGTGGCCATCCAGGCCGGAATCGGCAGATAAGTCGGCCCTGAACAGGAGCAAGATTGGGAAAGGCCCGCTGCTTCTTGACAGCGGGCCTCCCTGGGAACCCATCAGAAAGGACAGTGAAAGGCATGCAATCACGACGAGACCAGCTGGTGGCGGCCGTGATTATCCTGCCGTCTATAGTTCTCCTTGGAATATTCGTCTACGGATTTATTGCTCAAACCATGCGGGTGTCCATGACCGATTGGGGTCAGGAAGCAGCTATGGTGCTTAAGCCCGAGGTAAACTACGTAGGGATGGCTAACTACCGTGAACTCTTCACAGGTTTTCTCAACGTGCGGTTTAGGCAAGACCTTACCAACATGTTTTTCTTTACACTGC
>JAAYHH010000185.1 GCA_012735435.1 Bacillota bacterium
AGAACCGGTTATACGCAAACTAGCTCTTGAACTTCCTCAATAATAAACTGCTAAAACTCGGCAGCAGCATACCGAGTTTACCGTATCAATTTTAATACAGCACTCCTTTGCTGTCAAGCATTTGCCGCTGCAGAAGGATTCTTGCAGGGAATCAAGATAAAGCTAAAGAAGCCAAGCCCCTTGCAGGACTCTTCCCCATACATAAATAGATAATACCGGAGTAACCCCTGACGGCTCGGCACCGCCCTGCTCCAGCCCAGCCGGCAGCTTGAAAGGAAGTGCATTACCATGGACAGCCTATACGCTAACCCATTCTACTATGAAATCGCTTTTTCCTACCGGGATATACCCAAAGAAGTCGAGGTCATGCAGGAGGTAATCCACCGCTATTCCCTCATCCCAGTTAAGAGAGTGTTAGAACTGGGCTGCGGCAACAGCCCCCACATGCCGGAACTCCTGCAGCTGGGCTATTCCTACGTGGGTATCGACTTAAGTCCCGAGATGCTGCAGTACTCCCAGGAAAAAGCCCAGCAGCTGGGACATTCGATAGAGCTTCACAGGCAGAATATGAACGACTTCCAGCTGGATACACCGGTGGATTTTGCCTTCATAATGCTGGGTTCCCTATATGTCAAAAATACCAGTGAACTCATTTCTCATTTTGCTTCAGTTAACCGAGCTTTAAACCCTGGAGGCCTCTACTTCTTGGACTGGTGCGTCGATTTCAGCTGGCTGGCAGACACCACCGACAGCTGGTTTATGGAAAGAGATGGGATTACCGTTGAGGTTAGCCACTCAACTGAGCTCCTCAACTATGTTGACCAGACCTTCCGGGAGACAATCACGCTGCTGGTAAATGACGAAGGCCAGGTTCGCCATCTCCAGCAAGACAGCATCCGGCGGGCAATCTACCCCCAGGAATTTCTCCTGATCAGCGACCAACAGGGGTTTGAGTTTATCGGCTGGTGGAATAATTGGAACCTAAACCGGCCCCTCACCGGCACCGAAGAAGAAGTCGTGAGACCTATAAGCGTCCTGCGGAAGCGGCAGCCGGAGAGTGATGCGGAGTAGCCGGAAAGCGGGGTGCGGCAGCCCGACAGACGGGTACGGTAGCCAGAAATCTGCTTTAAGCGTCAGGGCAGCCTGCTGCGCCCCATCCTATAGGCGCAGCCCTATGCCGATTCGAAGATTGCTTTCTTGATCTCCATCTACCATGTACCCAATATAGAACAGCCATGCTCCCCGTGTCAGCCAGGCATCGATGCCAAGACGTTCCCAATCTCTATGCCCATAGGCGCAGTAAACCTGGGTCTTGAGACTGGGAAGAGCCTCCAGCAATATGTAGCCCTTATACCGGGGCTCATCTAGAAAATAAGCGTCGATGCCGACGGCTATGAACTCCGACAGATCCAGGGAAGCACCGAGGGAAAGATAAGAATCGTCGGTGATGCCCTTCCAGCTGTCAGCGGGTATGTGATGTACACCGCCGTAAATGTTGACCGGCCCCACCTTGGTTGCAGCTCCAAGATCAAAGAGCCAGGCAGGATCGTTTTCCTTTCGCCAACGAAGGGTCACACCAAAGGTTACTTCTTGCCAGTCCTTGGCAACTACCGCCGATACCACTGTGTCCTCATCCACACCGCTCTCGATGACCAACCCGCCGTAGCCTCCAGCATAGCTGTCATATTCGGTATACGCAACCATTAGGTCATCGAGAGATGAGGCATAGGTAAGGTAAATTAGCCGCTCTTCTCCTCCGGCTGCTAGGTGAACGGGGTTTTCTAAGGCCCTTTCGACGCTAAAGGCCCAGCAAGTGGAAGCAGCCAACGTTACTATCAGAGGGAGCAAGATCAGTATTCTTCCGGCTCTAGCCAATTACATCCCCTCCTCGATAATATGGGGAGTGACCATGATCATTACTTCTGTTTCACTCTTTTCCGTGCGCTCGGTTCTAAATAACCTGCCGAAAAGCGGTATGTCGCCCAGGAGCGGTACCTTCTGCACGTTTTCGCTTTCAACCTCATGGAGAAGCCCCCGATAACAAAGGTCTCTCCATCCTTAACCCGCACAGTAGTACTTGCCCTCCGGCTGGCGATAATCGGGTATCCGTCTTTATTAAAACCTACCGTACTGCTCACCTCCGGCTTCACTTTGACTGTAACATCACCGGTCGGCGAGACCTGGGGTAAGAACCGCAGCGTCACACCGGTCTTGATAATCACCCGCTGCCGGGTGACCGCCGTACCGCTGGTGCTGTCGCTTTCGGTCAGCACCAGATAGGACTGCTCCTGCCCTAGGAAAATATCCGCCTGATGGCCGTCCATGGTGACAATCCGGGGGTTAGCATGGATCTTAGCTCCACCCTGCTCCACGATTGGTTTCAAAGATAGAAGAAATGATGTCAAACCAGCGGGATGGGTGTGGCTGACTTCGGCGAACAGCGAACCTAAGGAAGCAGCGGTGAAGGTGAGGGTTCCCGAAGATTCCTTCCCGCTTGGTTTCTCTACCTCCCACTGCCATTCAGTCCCCAGGGCCCTGCGGGCATCCTCTGCAAGTTCCACTACCAATACCTCCAGGAGCACCTGACGGATTGGGATATCGATCTTGGCTATGTCAGCCTCAATTCGCTTAATCAGCTCTGGAGAGCCGGTCACCACCAAGGTATTCAGAGTTTCATCAACCTTAATAAACGGCTTGTAGAAGTCCGAAAGGAGTTTGGATACCGTTGCGGCCGTCAAGTACTTAGTCTTGACTACCGCCGTCTCGCTCAAGATAGCAAAGGTGGGACTGTTTACATCGGCAGCACCCACCAAGTAGTAACCCTCGGGCATCAAGCGAAAGGTATATCCAAAGGGGACGCAGATCCGAGTCAAGGCTTCCTCTAGAGGCACATCGTCTAGCTCCATGGTGACAAATCCCGATACAGAGCTATCGGCGATAATAGGCACACCTGTCTCGATAGATATGTCATTGAGGGCATCAAGGATAAAGGTCTCGACAAAGATGTTGGATACTCTAGCATCCTCAGTCTGGGCATAGGCAGGAACAACGAAAAGAAGCATTACCACTGCCGTGAGCAGTACTTTCCAGTTTCCAGCTCTAGTCATCGGATCCATTGCTCCCTTCAATGGCAAGAAGTAGACCTGCAACTGCCGGTTCTTCTCCACCGTAATCAACCCTCACTGCCAGTTCATATTCGCCGGAATCCCAGTTGGCCGGTACTTCAAAGCTGTAAAGCCGCTCTGTCCCGGGAAGCACTGGATTTGTATCTGCTGGCAGACTGATTGCTGCTATCGTCTCAGTCTGCCTTGGCACAACTCTACCGGTTTCTTCATCCACATATTCCGGGTAAACCCGCCGCAGGGCAAAATCTACCACCGTGTGGAGGTGGTAGTTTCCCAAATTGGTAAACAGCACATCCACAACAGCTCCCTGCTCTACTAGCTGCAGGTTGGCAATCTCCACCTGTCCCGCTTTGATCACTTCATCACCCACAAAGAGAAGAATGTTGGCACCCGATTCCACTGCGGCTTCTTGATTGTCTGAGCGAAACACCAGATCAAAGTAGTATCCGCCATCGGCATCCTTGGGCGGCCGCATAGATAACCGCACCCGCCTTGATCTACCCGGCGGCAAGGTAAAGGATTCGGGATTTACCTCCACCCAATCGGGAGCTGCTCCCCGTTCCTCCTCCGGCAAGAAGTCTCCCTGCAGAGAGTACCCTAAGGGCAGAATCTTGCTGGCTATCTCCATGGGCTCATCGCCCCGATTGGTCAGTTCCACAATGGAGGAAGTAAAGGCGCCTGCCCTGGTGGTGATCTCCAGCTCATCTGGATCTATGACTAAACGGGACAGCGGCTTATCATGCTCGATACTGCCGGCTACTTGGGTTTCGGTTATGGCAAAGGGCGCTTCAGCAACCAGGGGCCTACGGCCGCCGTAGTCCACCATTACTCTAGCCCGGTAATTTCCCGGCGGTAGATTGCGCCCGGTAACTGACCGCAAGGCCACCGTCGCCTCCGGGATGATCACACCCCGGCCTCCCCCCAACGGGTAACGGGCAACTGTCCTGCCTTCCTCGGTCTGGATAACGAGACTGCCCTTGGCCACAATATGTACGTTACCAGCGTTAGTCACCTCTGCCGTATAGACCAGACCCCTGTCTCCCACCTGCTGGCGGATTGACGGTACTTCTGAGGAAGGCAGCACACTGACATTGGCAATAAAAGCTTCCCTCCTGGTGGCCCCGCCGATGATCTGAAGTTCGATGAAACTAGCCATACGGAATTGAAAAGGAGCCTGTCCACCCCCGCCGGTCTCAGCAGGAGAAATGGCCACGGCTCCGTAGCGCCCGCCCGACACTCCCCGGGGGACGTAGTAATCACCGGGTTTGCGCAAATACCATTCGGCACCGGAGGCAGACAGCTTTACAGCGAAAGACGGCTGTGAGCAGGGGACCCAGACCTTGAACACCTTGCCTTCGTAGGACTTCCAACCCTTTC
>JAAYHH010000186.1 GCA_012735435.1 Bacillota bacterium
CTATGTTCATAAGAGATCTCACTCCTTAGAGCCTTGGGCTCTGCCAGCTGGAATGGCAGTGAGATCTCTTTTCTATTCCCCACCAGGATCTTCCTATCTGGATGACCTACAATAACTTTACACTAACTCCTGCCGATGTGAACTTTCTGTAGCTTTTATCCCCAAAGGTTTGACCACCTCCTATCCCAATGGTATAATTTGCCATGTGTGTATCGAAAAGTCTTAAAAAACATGACAAATTAAGATAACAAGTTCTATGCCAGATGACAGCGCTCCTCGCTATCTTGATGTGCATACTAATAACTAAGCACCTCACTTATGAATATCGCTGCATTCTCGATTGCCGAAAACGAAAGAGAGAGGGTAAGTTTTTGATGGAATTGCAGTGGTTGATCTTGGTGGCTATTATTCTATCTACTATTTTGTGGAGCGAAATAAGGTTAAGCGGGACAGCCCGAAGCCAGCGGTATCAAAGGAGTTATCGACAATCGTTTCCCCTTGAATCCAATACCCATATGCAAATAATCATTACTTTGATCAATACCCTATTCGAGAAAAACCCCCGGGAAGAGCAGCACTCCGAGAGGGTAGCTGAACTATGTATGATTATAGGCAAACAGCTGGGGTTTAACAGTCAGCAGCTTGAAGAGCTGAAACTCACCGGCCTGCTCCATGATATTGGCAAAATCGTTGTCGATGAGGCAATCCTTAACAAGGCCGCCCGCCTCGATGAGGGAGAATGGAGGAACATACAGCGGCACCCAGTAGTGGGATACCGCCTGTTGAATTTCATACCGGGCATGTCCTCCATCGCCGCCTCTGTCCTCGCCCACCATGAGCGGTGGGACGGAACAGGATATCCCAGGGGGCTTAAAGGCGAAGAAATACCTCTAAATGCTAGAATCGTAGCTGTAGCAGATGCCTATGATGCAATGGTCAGCTTTAGGCCGTATAGAAACAGTCTAACCCATGAACAGGCAGTGGAAGAGCTGCGAAAGCAGGCAGGAACACAGTTTGATCCCTGCATTATAGACGCCTTTGTGACCAATATAGGCAAAGAGAAAGACTTTGGCGCTGCCTTGGCAAAACAGAGGGAATATTTCGGTCTCCAAGAGCCTATTTACCCTCGTCTTGTGGTAGAATGACTAAGGGCCAGCTCCTAGGCTGGCCCTTAGTCTAATCAACTGGCTGACTGCTCACCCACATCAGCCCTTCTTGAAACGGATCACATTCCAAGAAGCTTTGGGCAGAGTTGCTGTCAACAGCTCTCCATCGAGCTTAGCATCGCCATCGCTCTTGGGAGCGACATTGTCAGGGTTATCTTCCGTATTTCTGGCCTTAAGATCCGGGTGGGTCAGAGTGATATGCTCCACTACCCGGTATCCCTCGAAATTGCCGAGCCTGCCTTCAAGGATCAGCGGCTCCTCCAGATCACGATTGACTGCGAAGATGGTCAGCTCATCGGTCTCATCGTTGACCGTTGCCATAGCTTCTAGGTACGGGACGTCGCAGAAATCCTTGGTATCGTAAGCCGGGCTGTCAATTACCGGCAGGAGAGCAGCTCCGCGGCCGTACAAGGATGCGTGGAGATACGGATAGTAGGTAGTCTGCCGCCAGACGCCGCCGCCTGTCCGGGTCATAATAGGTGCAATCACATTGACCAACTGAGCAATACACGCTATCTTCACCCGATCCGCCCGTTTCAGCAGGGAAATCAGCATACAGCCTACGACCAAAGCATCTTCAAAGGTGTAGACATCCTCTAGAAGGGGCGGCGCCACCTGCCAGGGTTCCTGCTTAGCGTCGGCTTCGTTGGAGTGGTACCACACATTCCACTCATCGAAGGAGAGATGAATGGTTTTCTTGCTGCGCTTCTTGGCTTTGATGTAATCACAGATGCCGATTACCGTGTTGATAAACGCCTCCATACCCACCGATTGAGCTAGGAAGTTGGGCGTGTCATTATCCCTGTTGCCGAAATACTGATGGAGGGAGATGTAATCTACCACTTCATAGGTATGGTCCAGAACTGTTGCTTCCCAGTCTGGGAAGGTGGGCATGCGGTCATTGGAGCTGCCGCAGACTACCAGCTCAATGGTGGGATCCACCAGTCGCATGACTTTGCCTGCCTCGAGGGCTATCCGACCGTATTCATCGGCTGTCTTATGGCCGATCTGCCACGGTCCATCCATTTCGTTGCCTAAGCACCACAGTTTGATATTGTGAGGTTCAGCATAACCGTGTTTGGTGCGGAGATCGCTCCAGTATGTACCGCTGGAGTGGTTGCAGTACTCCACAATGTTGCGGGCAGCATCAATTCCCCGGCTGCCCAGATTGATTGCCATCATGGGTTCTGTACCGGCCTTTTCGGTCCAATCCACGAACTCATTGAGGCCGAATTCGTTGGTCTCGATGGATTTCCAGGCCAGCTCAAGCCGCCTAGGTCTTTGTTCCCGTGGACCAATGCCGTCCTCCCAATTATAGCCGGAAACAAAGTTGCCGCCGGGGTACCGTACCACCGGTACGTTGAGGTCTTTTACCAGCTCAAGTACATCCTGTCGAAAGCCGTTTTCATCAGCAGAAGGATGCCCCGGTTCATAGAGTCCGCCATAGATACCCCGCCCCAGGTGTTCGATGAAAGCTCCATAAATGCGGTCATCGATATCGCCTATCCGGAAACTCTTGTCTAAAGTGAGGGTCGCCTTCTTAGCCACGCACATTCTCCTTTCTCCTAATGGAATCTAACCGGTTCAAATCCCTGACAAAAATACATTCGCTTCTTTTTGATAATTCCCTTCTATTTTAGCGACTTCTTTGCATAAAAGGCTGAGGCTGTTCTCCACCTTCAGCTGCTTCTTGAGCCTTCAGGCGGGGTCCAGGTCCCGTTGAGTCCCTGACCACAAGGCGGGGTCTTACAGTAATTACTTCCGGCGGACCTTCCTTCCCCCGGATTCTGTCTAGGAGCAGGGATGCTGCCAAAAAGCCCATCTCTGCCTTGGGCAGTGCAACCGAGGTAAGCTGGGGATGGCAGTAGGGGCCGGCAGTATCGTCAAATCCCAGGATAGACACATCTTCAGGAATCCGGATATTCTCTTCCCGAAGCGCTGTCATAGCCCCCAAAGCCATGACGTCGTTGTAGCAAAACAGTGCTGTAGGCCAAGGAGAGCGGCGCATCAAAGCCTTGGCCAGCATATAACCATCGGCCTTCTCATAACCTCGACCCAGCAATATCAACTCATCGTAAACCGGCAGTCCTGCCTGCTGCAGGGCATCCTTGTAGCCCTGGAGCCGCAAGGCTGTAGACTGGGAATCATGTACACCAATAAATCCAATTTCCCTATGGCCCAGGTCCACTAGATAACTGACAGCATCGAAGGCCCCTTTCGTGTCATCGGGGATGATGGCATCAAATTCTGGAATGATACGGGCACCTGCTAAACCTACCACCGGAACCCTTGCCCGTTTGAGGTTATCCAAAACCTCGGGCTGGATCATCTCCCAAGTCAGGCTAATAATCAAGCCGTCAGCCCAGCCGGACAGCATAGACTTGATGTAGTATAGAGCCCTGTCGGGCTTACCTTCCGTGTTGCCAATTAAGGTAACAAAGCGGTTCTGGAAAAACACATCTTCAACACTCTTGACCACCTGGGGAAAGAAGGGGTTATCCACCGAAGGCACCAGCATCCCTACAGTATTGCTGCTGTTTCGGGAAAGGGCCCTTGCCACCCGGTTAGGCCGGTAGTCCAACTCCTCTATGGCCTGCAGGACTTTTCGGCGGGATCGCTCACTGACCACCGGCTTGTTGTTGAGGACGGCCGATACGGTAGCAACAGATAGACCGGCTTTTCGAGCAACGTCTCTGATTGTCGCCATCTAGTATCCCTCATTTATCTATACAGATGAACCGGTTATGTTTCTCATTGGGTTCCAATTCTCTAGACTATTGACAAATTCCTTTATCTACCCATGAGAGACCGGAGGCGGAAAATATCCCACGGAGTAATAATGCCAAGCAGCGGTTCATCCTTCTTGCCGTGCTCGGTAATCAATACCGCCTCTAGCCGGGGACGGTCAGTACCCATCCGGCGTTCGAACTCATTGTAAGCATCGAATACCGTGGCATCCTTAGGCAGGAAGGTCACGTTCTTGCCCCTTGTCTTGTCATAGGCAGCAACATCGGCCACAGTAATCTCTTCTAAGGAATTCATCCTCACTTTATCCAGCTCGAAGGTCAGCCAGCGGGCTAGGCAGCGGTCCGTCAATAGTCCTGCGAACTCTCCCGCCTGGTCGTAGATGGGAAACTGAGTATAGCCAAGCTGGCGGATGAGACCCATGACATCCAGGATAGAATCTTGGGAGCGGACAGTATAAACCTTCCGTTCAAACTCAGGGGTTACCAATGGGGGCTGTTCCAGAACCGCCGCTATATGCTCCATCCGCTCTACAACATCGGGATGGGGTTCAGCAATGATCCGCCCCGGTTCTACGGCATCGTGGACGATGGCATTGCGGAGATCTCCGTATTCCAAAAGCTCATCGGCAAACTGGGCAATGGTGCTGTCAGTACGGGCAAGGCGCCGCACCAACTGGGCAAAGCCAACATAGCGGTCGAGCTTTGCTCTCCTAGTCATTTCTCTATCGATTCTGTTGTATGCTGCAATAAACCGCTCAGATAACCGCAAGCTGATAACCCCCCGGTAATTCTACGCTAAATTAAAGAACTGTATGCCAAAGCATCTTTAATGTTTACTTCTACATGTGCAGAAGGCAGCCCTTTACGGTTGCCAAAGAACGTCGAGAACCCCTCCCCCACCGGTTCTCCAGCAGCCTAGACGCCAAATTAAGACCCGATTAGCGCCTAGTCAGCCAACGGCCTAAGCAACGACCTGTTCGGCATTTAGTGCCGCGAAAAATGAAAAAAGCCCCGTTTCCGGGGCATCTACTCAATCACTCAACCATACACTCGGTCGATCTTTGATCAATCCCTGGTCTACAGCGCAGACACATTGGGTCTTACAGCATTCCCAGCACTATTTCCTGCTCCCGCCGCAGGAACTCCAGACCCAGCTTTAGGTCCCGATCAAGCTGCTCCTTGGGGATATTGCCGCTTCGGGCATCATAGGGTGCTTTCCCCTTGGGAAGGGGCTCACAGGAGATTCCGCCTTCATAGTCAATATCATGGAGAGCTCGGATGATCTCCCGCCACGGCATGTTGCCTAACCCCGGTGCCTGCCTGGTATTGTCCGCAACATGCAGATGCTGGAACCAATAACCGCCTGCCCGCCGGATGGCATTGGGGATGCCGTCCCCTTCTTCAATCTGCATGTGGAAGGTATCACCCATGATCCTCACATAGGGATTATCTACTTCCTTGGCCATTGCCAAAGCATCGTCAATGCTGTTCACAAGACCCACTTCATAGCGGTTGATGGGCTCGATGGTGAGGATTATCTTGTTCTCCTCAGCATAACCGGCCGCCTTCTGCAGGGATTCAATGGCCCTTTGGATATCCTCCTCCTTGGAAGTTAGGACCTCTGGCTGACCCACCAGACTCGGCACTACCAGTACACTTCTAGCACCGGTTTCCACAGCCAGATCAACACAGGCTTTCACATAGTCGATGGCCTTCTCTCTCTC
>JAAYHH010000187.1 GCA_012735435.1 Bacillota bacterium
ATACAATGGCCCCGGTCAAACCAATGCTGAGTCCTTGATAGAAGTTCCTATCATCAATCAAGCAGGCCCCGCTCTCCTCCCCTGATCGGGCCCAGTTCTTCTCCTTCCCGTCAGGCAGTCTGGGGTGTGTCCTGCTGTTCTTGGGCGGCAGGTTCTCTACTAATCAGTACATAAGTTGCGTTGTCAATCAGGCGATTGGGAACAGTATGGAGCGTGCCGTCCCCATCCCGGATCTTGGTTTTGCGGATCCCGACAGACTCCACAACTCCTTCAATGGAGCCAGTCCTGACAGTGTAGCCCACCTTGAAGTCCCGGTCGCCTATGAGGAAAACTCCTGCCAATAGGTCCTGGGTAACGGAATTGACGCTGGAGGTTAAGGCCATGGCAACCAGCGCTATGGACCCGCCTAGAGCCAAAGACACCTGCTGCAGGCCCAAGGAGGCAGTTGCAGCTGTGAAAACCAGAACCCACCCGGCAAAGGTAACAGCAGATTGAAGCAGTGTGCCTAAGGTTGGGTCCAGGCGGGCTACACCCGCGGCCCGGCCGATGAACGACTTAACCACTTTGATAGCTGCTGCTCCCACTATCAAAACTAGTATTGTAGCAGGCACCCTGCTGAGAATCTCGGCAATCTGCATCAAAGAATCCGAATACCAGGCATCAGACATCTTCAAACCCCTTTCGTCTTGATGATTACCCGCCTTTGAACCTAGTTCGCTTCTCCTGGACAAAACCCTGTTACAGTACAGCTTTCGACTAGGCTGGGATTTGTCTCCTTACTGAACATTGCGAATACCACCTCACTGGAAGGCAATCGCCTGCCTGTGGAGAACTAGTTGGAAGTAAATAGGACCTGGGGTTAAGACCTAGGTTGGTCAATTACCTGCCATTGGGAAGGAATGTTGGCTATGAGTATTCGCAATCGAGATGCCCGCTGGGGACTGCTTATTCCCGTAAGTCCTGCTTTTGCCCTTGGTTACTACGGAGTACTGCTTTCCAAGGGGAAAGCGGTAATCAAAGGGATTCGTTCGGATCCTGTCACCTATCGGGCCTTGGTTGCGCTTCTAGTCAGCGGCACCCTTAGTGCAGTCCTTGCTCCTAATAAGGGTCAGGCTTTGTTGAATATGCCGATTCCTTTAGTTTTCATTTTTATCTATTCCTTGGGCCGCTGGGGGATTGTCGATGCCCGAGATTTTCTCAAAGCTGTGACTTTAGGCTGCGGATTTCTAGGATTGGTGGTTGTCATCAGCCGTCTGTTACGCCTCAACATCTGGTATGGTTCTATACCAATTTTGGCCAGATTTAACGGCGGACGGGGCAACGTCTTGGGTATGGCAGATAACGGTCTGGCAGCCATGCTGGAGGCCGGTGTCATGGGCGGACTGGGCTTCTTTTTCTACCGTTCCCGGTACCGCTGGCTTTATTTAGGGGCAAGCGTGACTTCGCTTCTCGGCATCTTTGTTACCCTCTCCCGGGGTTCTATAGTGGGTACATGCGCGGGAATCCTAGTGCTGGGAGCAATGAACAGCAAAATGTTGAAACGCCACTGGAAGATCGTAGTTGCCCTTTTCCTCTTGGTGGCTGTCTGCATCACCCAGTCGCCGGCTTTGTCGAGGAGAATTCGTTCCATCGTCAATCTAACTACTAATTCGAGCAACATCGGGCGCCTTGAAATCTGGCACGTTTCCTGGGAAATGCTTAAAGACCACCTCCTTTTTGGTATCGGCCCGGGGCATTTTGGCAGTGCCTATGAAGCCTATCGTCCAGAAGGCTACATTAAGGCCAAAAGCCCCCACAGCTTGTATTGGTTCCTGCTGACGGGCTGGGGGTTAGTCGGCTTCCTCCTGTTCTTCGGCTGGATGGCAGTGTCTGTTATTAGGCCTATTTTGCAGGACAACAGCCCGTATCGCCGCATCGCATTTGCCATGATGATTTCCTTCTGGGTGCATGTATTGTTCAATGACCTGTATATAGCCCACGTACCGCTGATCATGGGGTGTATTGCCCACCCTGACCTGGGTGAAGCTGAGCATCACACTTAAGATGCCGCTTCCCACTTAACGGGGTTCCATGCCCAAGAGTCATGGGCATGGAACCATTGACAAGTCAGCGTAATACCGGAAGGGCTGAAGGATTAACCTTCAGCCCTTTGATCTTTGCCCAATTGGTCAGTAAGTCCCCGGATGCCAATCAGCCGAATATGGTCACCGACTACCGATACCAACTACGGGCACGACTATGGCCACAATCTAAGAAAGGATCTCTACCCACATGCGCCCTGTGAAGGTCTCCCCTCCCTGGAGAACAATAAGTCCGGTATCTTCTGCCGGCAGGGGCAGATTGGGGGCATTGGTTACCCACGTATAGGGCTCTAGGCACACAAAGGGATCTTCAAGGGTCTTGCCAGTATACACTACCCAGTGCCTAAACTCCTCACCTGCACCGTAGCGGACGGTAACTCCAGCGCCGTTGTCCTCTAGTTCTGCTATAGACGCCCCTTCGCTAAACTCCAAATCGGTAAGTACATCATCTAACATGACTTCACTTAAAGCTTTGGGCTGCCTCAGATCCCGGTCACCGGTCACCGCCAAGCGTCGACCCGTGGGAATCAAGTCATCATTCAGCTCCCAAAACTGCTTGGCAGGTACTTGGACTGTACACTGCTCCTTGGAACTGGTTGGAGACAAAGGTACGTTAAAATATGGGTGAAATCCCACACCAAAGGGCATCGGATCTGAACCGAAGTTCTCCGCCTCCACCGTAATATCCATCCTCGCCCCCCGGAGGGAGAAGGTCATCCGCAGTTCAAAGGAATGGGGATATGACTGCTTGATCTTGGGATGATCATCGGAACGGATGGCTGTAGTAACGGAAGCTGACCCATCAGTACTTTTTGCCACTACCCGCCACGGCAGATCATGGACTATGCCGTGGATGTGATTCTTACCCCTTTCATTGATTTCAAACACATACTCCCGGCCGTTGAATGTAAATTTCCCCTGGGCAATCCGGTTGGGCGGCATGAGTACTGGAAATCCCCAGCTAGTTGTATTGGCTTTGAATTCCTCCAAGGTCTCGGGAATTGTCAGTACATCTATCCCTTCCCGGGTGGACCGCAGGGATACTAGATTGCTGCCGATTTCCGGGACCAATGTTCCTTCCCATCCGCTTTCAGTGTCCTTCAAGACCAGAGCATCTACGCCGTGAAACTTGCCGTCCTCTACTAGGAATCTAGACAAGTAAATCCCTCCCTATCTCCCCATTTCAAAGGGGAAAGTCATCTATTGAGGCCTATCCCGCTGCAGAATACAGCAAGCTCCTCGGAATTCGGCACCAGCTTAAGATTGGACTACTTCGAAATCATAGGTGACTTCGGCGTTTAAAGAGCTCAGTACTGAACAATACTTTTCCACCGAGAGCTCCACTGCCCGGGCCACCCGCTCTTCCGACAGGCCATCGCCTGTGACAACATAATGCAGCTTGATATGGGTAAAACGGCGGGGATGCTCCTCTGCCCGCTCACCGGACACTGTAATGCTAAGGCCCGTTAAAGGCTGCTGCATTTTCTTCAGGATGCTGACGATATCAATACCGGTACAGCCTCCCACTGCCGAAAGCAGTAATTCTGTTGGCCGGGGACCCCGATCGCTTCCCCCTACATCCACCGACGCGTCCATGTTCCAGGAATGGCCAGATTCAGAATCCGACCGAAACTCCATACCCTCAACCCAAGTTACCTCTACCTTCATTGACTATCCCCCTCACTTATCTTGGCTGTCCCCAGCAAAAATTGCAATTTGTCGAAGCTAGCCTGCCTTAGAAAGCATACTTCTTGATGATCTGCAGAAGTTCCTCAATGGATTCCTCGCCGCCATCGTCCTTGATGGCATCGGCTACACAGCCCCGGATATGCCCTTCCAGGAGAATCTGTCCGACACTGGCAAGAGCAGACCTCACGGCGGAAATCTGATTGAGGATATCTACACAGTACTCGCCTTCTTCCACCATGCGGGTTATCCCCCGCACCTGACCCTCAATCCTGCTTAATCTCACCAGCACGTCCTTCTTGCGGCGGGGATTGGTATGCGCCATCTCTGCTACCCCTTTCTCCCCCTAAATCGATCTACTGGATACTATACCCACCCACGGTATATTCTACTCAAAGAA
>JAAYHH010000188.1 GCA_012735435.1 Bacillota bacterium
AGCCGAGGATCGCGGGTTCGAATCCCGTCATCCGCTCCATTTTTATTTGCCGGCGTAGCTCAATCGGCAGAGCGGCGCATTCGTAATGCGTAGGTTAGCGGTTCAAGTCCGCTCGCCGGCTCCATCTAGTTCCTTACTGTAACCGTGCAGTAAGGGTTTTTTTGTGCCCAGAGACTGTTCAAGAAGAATAGCAAAGGGTAGAAATAGAATAACCCCACCTGGGACCTGATCCCGGTGGGGTTTCGTGTTGTGGTGGTCGCATCTGGACTCGAACCAGAGGCCTCTACGATGTGAGCGTAGCGCTCTAACCAACTGAGCTATGCGACCAGATCAATTATTGTGACCTTATTATAACTCGAAATCGCCGGAGTGTAAAGAGGCAGTTTCCGCCCCGGCAATGACTATATAGCGGCAAGCTGTACCCAGATGTCTCCAGAAAGTCCCTTACAGTCAGGTGTTGCCAGATTGAGGCTTGAATATTTCACCACTGAGACAGGCATACTCTACTTGAGGTCGGCAATGTCTCCAGACCTGATTCGAGACTACCAGTAGTTCGAGCTGCTGTGCCGGTATTAAGCTTTTCGCCGGCAAGCGGCAGGCTCGCCGTGAGCCTATCAGTCTTGGAGACCCCTTGCCGGCCTCTTGGTTGTGGATGAAAGACATGAACGGGCGATGGGAGGGTATAGGTGTGACCGCAGCTGCCGCCGTGGCTAGAACACTAACCTTTTATGCAGTTCTACTGCTGCTGCTCCGAATTATGGGCAAGCGGGAAATCGGAGCCCTATCTCCTTTCGACCTCGTTGTTACCATCATGATTGCCGAACTAGCAGCCCTTCCCATGGAAAACCCCGAGATTTCCATGGTAGAAGCCTTGGTTCCGATTTTCACTCTTACAGTGGCGGAAATCGCCGTTTCCTATATCACTCTGAAGAGTGAAACTATGCGAGTCTTGCTTACCGGGACGCCAAGCATTATAATTCGTGGTGGGGAAATTATTGAAAGCGAGATGCGGCGAACTAGATATAACCTCGGTGATTTGATGCTGCAGCTGCGTCTCAAGGGTATTAGCAACATTGCCGATGTCGAGGTGGCCATTTTGGAGACCAATGGGGAGCTGAGTGTGATCCCAAAGTCTCAGCGGCGGCCCGTGGTCCCGGCTGACATAGGTTTAGAGACAGAGCCCGAGGGTTTGCCGCTGGTTTTGATCGCGGACGGCGTCGTAAATAAGACAAACCTTCGGTATGCGGGATTAGACTATGGGTGGTTAACTGCTCAGCTGCGGGAGCGCAACATCGACTCGGTGGAAGACGTGTTGTTGGCTAGTTTGGATACGGTTGGGCACCTATTTGTCCAGAGGAAAAACCGGTCTAGGAGGAAAAGACATGCGGACATACTATGATGTAGTTATCATTGGTGCCGGCCCTGCCGGCTTTTTTACCGCGATGGAGCTGGTCCGCAATACATCTAACTTGTCGATCCTGTTGGTAGATAAGGGACGCTCTCTAGCAAAGCGGTTTTGCAGGGCTCGAGAAACGGGTGTCTGCAGCTCATGCGACCCATGTGCCATTACCAGTGGATTTGCAGGGGCGGGGGCTTTTAGTGATGGGAAGCTGAGTCTAGCTCCTAGTGTAGGGGGGAGGCTAACTGATTATCTCCCTGAAAAAACCGTTCAGAATCTCATTGACTATGTAGACGGTATTTATCGGGAATTTGGCGCTTCCGATGAAGTCCATGGGCTGAATGACAAAGCTGTAGAAGATATCATGTATGAAGCATCGAAGCATAACATTCAATTGATTCCCTGTCCGGTGCGCCATCTGGGAACCGATGAATCATTAGAAGTTCTGGAAAGCATGTATCAGTATCTAATCCAGCATTCCTGCTTCGAGTTCTCGGAGCTCACTACTGTCTTGGAGATCTTAGTGGAGGACGGCAAAGCTGCCGGGGTAAGATTGCAGAAGCAGGGCAGGGAGCCTGTTGAGGTCAAGGCCCGATACGTGATTGCTGCTCCCGGCAGGGGCGGTGCCAGCTGGATGCTGGAGGAAAGCCGCCGTCTTGATCTCAAAACTGAGAATAACGAAGTAGATATCGGGGTGCGGGTAGAGGTCCCCAATGCCATCATAGATCACCTGACCAAAGAACTCTATGAAGCTAAGCTGGTATACTACTCCGATACCTTTGATAACAAAGTTCGCACCTTCTGCATGAATCCGGGGGGAGTAGTATCGGAGGAGCGCTATGAAGGAGACTTAGCGGTGGTCAATGGTCACAGCTACCAAGATCCCAGCTTGCGGACGCCCAACACTAATTTTGCCCTCTTAGTTTCGACTCGGTTCACTGAACCCTTCAAAGAGCCCATTGAATACGGGAAATATATAGCCCGCTTAGCCAACATGCTGACCGGCGGCGGGGTGATGGTACAGCGGCTTGGCGATCTCTTGAGGGGCCGTCGTACAGACAGAGACCGCCTGAAGAAGTCCACCACGATTCCCACTTTGCAAAGTGCTGTGCCCGGAGATCTCAGTTATGCACTGCCCCATCGCTATTTAATGTCTATCGTGGAGACCTTAAGAGCGCTGGACAACATCATTCCAGGTCTTTATTCTAGAAACACCCTGCTATACGGAGTTGAGGTTAAGTTCTATTCCGCCAGGGTAGATGTCAAACCCAACATGGCCACGGAGATTGAGGGTTTATACGCCATTGGCGACGGAGCTGGAGTTACCAGAGGGCTTATTCAAGCATCGGCCAGCGGTGTGATAGTGGCCAGGGACATTTTAGGACTGCCTTTGCCGCAAGGAACTTAGGGAACACAGCAGACTGTTACAGCCTAGACGTGCACCTTTGACGGGGGGAGATTTAGTGCAACAAGTTATTATAGGCATCATCAGCAACTACGGCTATTTCGGTGTTTTCTTGCTGATAGCCATCGAAAATCTTTTCCCCCCGATACCATCGGAGATCATTTTGGCCTTCGGCGGGTTTATGACTACCTACAGCACCATGACTGTTTGGGGAGTAATCTTGTTTTCCACGGCAGGCTCGGTGGTAGGTGCCCTCATTTTGTATACCATTGGCCGATGGCTGAATGCCCAGCGGCTTGAAATTCTGTTTAGCAGTAAGGTGGCCAGGAGCCTGCGGCTTAGGCAGGAAGATGTGCGCAGGGCGGGTCAATGGTTTAATCGCTACGGCAGCAGAGCAGTGTTCCTGTGCCGGTTTGTTCCCATCGTAAGGAGTTTAGTGTCTATTCCAGCGGGCATGGCCAAAATGAAGCTGGCGGTTTTTCTGCCGCTAACCATCTTGGGTACCCTGATCTGGAATACCATTCTTGTCCACCTAGGCAGATTGGCAGGAGAGGCCTGGGAGATAGTGGTCTCATATCTTGACCTATATTCATTGATCACGTTGGCTGTCTTTGGGCTCATAGCTCTGGTAATCGCAGCAGTCTTCATCAAGAAAAGATTCCTCCACCGGAAATAGCAATTAACTTCTCAAGAAAACTTGTCAATCAGTGCCGCAACCAATACTTAGGTCTTGTGTTGCGAGACCAAGCCTTGTTAATGGGTCAGAAGATATAACATTATTGTACGGGAGGTGAGCGAGCACAGGTTTCAGACTAATCTAATAGGCAGCAAACGTCAAACTAATGATAGAGAGGAGTTATGGAGTGTTCTATCAACGAAGTTTAGCAGCCAAGATAGCAGTATACATAGGTGTATTATTGATTCTGGCTTGTGGCGGTTTGGGTTTCTTGTCTCACAGATATAGTTCTTCAGCGGTAATAGAAGAGGTCGAGACAGCTTTGGAAATGCAGGCACTAAAAGCTGGTGAGTACATAGAAAGTCAGTTCCGGATTCATCTGTCAGTTCTAGAAGCAATCGCGGCTCGACCTGAAATCAAGAGTATGGACTGGGAACTGCAGAGACCAGTACTTGAAGCAGAGGCTCAACGTCTATCGGGATTTCTAGCTATAGGAATAATTGACCGGAACGGTGTTGCTAGATATAGTGACGGCAGTACCGGAAACCTGGCAGACCGTGATTATGTGATCCGGGCTCTTAACGGACAAGCCTCTGTTTCAGACGTAATAGTAAGCCGCATTACTAATGGAACTGTCCTTATGTACGCCGTCCCCATTGTAGACAACAACAAGGTTGTCGGGGCTGTACTGGCCCGGAGGAATGCCGCGGCCTTGAGTGACATCACCGACGGGTTAGGTTTTGGTGACAACGGTTGGGCCTACGTACTGGGTGCTGATGGTACTTTGTATGCTTACCCAGACCGGCAGTTGGTGTTGGATCAGGTCAATATATTTGGCGAGAATAGTATCTTTGCCAATGTTGGCCGAGCTATCAGGGCTTTTGGACTTGGTAAGAATGGTGTAGTTAGGTACAGTCTTGATGATGGTGTGGGTAGAATTGTTGGATTAGCTCCGGTCCCTTCCACGGGCTGGACCATCGGGGTTGGAGCCATGGAGGACGATGTACTGAGCAATGTCAATAGACTTACGTCGTTCTTCGCAGGCACTTCGCTGACCTTTATAGCAGTCGGTATTGTCCTTTCAATTCTTCTCGGTAAGCGAATCGCTGCCCCCCTTATACAAGTGAAGGAAGGAATAGAGGCCTTAGCCGCTGGAGATCTCACCAAGACTGTGCAGGTGGATCTGCAGGATGAAATCGGTATAGTGGCTGATGCCCTCAATAAGACAACAGCCAGTATTCGAGAAGCAACGAAGCTAGTTGCGGTTACCACTGATGAGCTGGCAGATACTGCCGGGCAGATGGCTGCTGCTGCCGAGGAAGTTACCGCTTCAGTTGAGGAAGTGGCCAGTACAACTAACCATTTCTCCTCAACCTTGGAAGCCATGAATAGCAATGTCCAGTCAATGAATAAGGATGTTCAAGAGGTAGCTGAGAGAGCCTCATCGGGAGAGAACACAATTAGAGATATCGTGGAACAAATTAGCGAATTAAGCGAGGATATGCAGCGTCTGGCCGATGAGGTATCGGGCTTGGGTGTTCTCTCTGAGGAGATCGGCAGCATAGTAAATGCTATCACAGCTATTGCAGAGCAGACTAACCTCCTGGCACTGA
>JAAYHH010000035.1 GCA_012735435.1 Bacillota bacterium
GCACTTCCTGCTGCGGCTCATGGAAAAAATCCGGGAGAGTATTGCTCAAAACACTCTGCCTGAGTTTAAGAAAGCCTTTATGGAGCAATATTATGGAGGCAGGACATGAAAGTATTGGCAGGAATGTCCACGCTGACGGGGAAGTTATTCGTGTTGTCTTTTTTTGGTGACCAGGGAAAGGAGGAATGAAGGATGGTGTTTCTTACCGCTGCGGCGGAGCAGCAGGGCGGTTTATTGGGGCTGTTCATGCCTTTTATCATCATGTTGGCCGTATTCTATGTGTTTCTCATCCGTCCTCAGCAGAAACAGCAGAAAGAACGGCAGAACATGCTCAATGCGCTGAAAAAGGGAGATAAGGTAGTCACCATTGGCGGCATCCACGGAGAGATTACCGCGCTTAAGGATGATGTCATTACCTTGCGGGTTGCCGATAAGGTGGAGATCAGGATATCCCGATCCGGTGTCGGACGGGTGATAAAATAGCGCTGCGTGCAGTTAGAGCACTGTTGTCAGAGTGCTATTATGGTTAGATATAGCGTAAACAGAAACAGGAGGCTTTGCGCCTCCTGTTCTTATTATTTACGGTTATTGGTGGAGGTGAGCGGAGTTGCACCGCTGTCCACAGATGAAGCTACAATGCTTCTACGAGCGTAGCCCTTGTTTAGCATTCGCCTCTCTCCAATCCCAAGGGCAGGCTTGGGTAGAGACTAGCTCATCAGGTTTCCCCCTCTGGCTATGAGCATCACCAGAGCGGTATCCTGCAATATGACACTCTATCTCCTCCGGCAGGAACGGAAGAGTAGAGCGTAGCCGCTATTAAGCAGCAGCTAGAGCGTAGTTATCGTTTGCGTTTAATTTGCTTCCCACTGTTTAACGAGGCCGTGGGAACCTCGGCTCGCTTCCATTGCCACTTCCATCTGTGTCGAACCTAATTCACCCCCGGGTTGACACTGCTGTTCAGTAATCTAAGAAAGCCTACCGGTTCCGTTCTTTCAGGATTCTATCTATGCGGCGCTTCTCATCGCGCCTTGCGATAGCTTCCCGCTTGTCGTAAAGCTTTTTGCCCCTGGCCAAGGCCAGTTCCATCTTAGCCAAACCCCTACGGAAGTACACTTTGAGGGGAACTAGGGTATAGCCCTTTTCTTGGGTTTGCCCCAAGAGACGCATAATCTCCCGCTTATGCATCAAGAGCTTGCGGGTGCGCTTCGGCTCATGGTTGAACATATTGCCGTGGGTATAGGGGCTGATATGCATATTATATACGAAAAGTTCGCCATTTTCAATGGCTGCATAGGCGTCTCGCAGGTTAGCCCTTCCTTGCCTGAGGGACTTAACCTCAGTGCCGGTCAGCACCATACCTGCTTCAAAGGTTTCCTCAATGTGATAGTCATGGCGGGCCTTGCGGTTTTCTGCAACGACCTTAATTCCATCAGCCACCTTTTTCCCTCCTGACCGGCGTTCCAGTGCCCGAACTGTCACTGACAACAACACCCTGCCGTGCTGGCTCGGCCAAGAACGGAAGGACTGGTCTGTCACGTGGATATAAGTCATCAATGGGCATCTATATTATACTTACTGCCCCGGTGATGTGTCAAATTTCCCAAGGGTTAACGGGATATGGATGTTTTTCTCCAGACAATTCCTTTTCTACCATGAAAGTCGCAAAGAAGAGCAAGGAACCAGGCAGAAGTTGTCGAATTAAACTCTACAGGGCCACGGGTTATTGATACTGCGCAATAGACCGAAAATAAACAAGGGGACATAATTTTACAGGGGAGGGGGAAACCAGATGATCCAAACAGAAGGCCTGACGAAGAAATTCGGCAGTCTCACCGCAGTAGATAATCTCAACATCCATGTCGACAGAGGTGAGATTTACGGTTTCTTGGGCCCTAATGGTGCGGGTAAGACCACCACTATCATGATGCTCTTGGGAATGGAGCGGCCCACAGCAGGCAAAATTAAGTTGTTTGGGAAGGATCTGGCAGAGAACTACTTTGAAATCAAGCGCCGTATCGGCGTGTTGTCGGAATTTCAGTATCTATATGAAGACATGACAGCCAAGGAGTACCTTGGATTTTTTGCTGATCTTTACGAAGTAGAAAATCCCGATAAGAAGATCGATGAAGTACTGAGCCGCGTTGATCTGCTGGACCGCAAGAATGAGCTGTTGGGCGGGTATTCCAAAGGCATGAAGCAGAAACTCGGTATGGCCCGGGTCCTGCTCCACGACCCTGATTTACTGATCCTCGATGAGCCCCAGTCATCACTGGACCCGTACGGCATTAGGGAAATCCGGGACATCATCATGGAGGAGAACCAAAAGGGTAAGACCCTCTTCATTTCATCCCATATTCTCTCGGAAATTGAGCGGACATGCCACCGGGTTGGGATTATCAACAACGGCAAGCTCTTGGCAGAAGATGACTTGACCCATCTCAAACACCAGGTTGCCAACGAGATGGAAATCAGCGTGGAGCTTGAGGGATATTCAGAAGCCATCGCTTCTAGTTTAGAGGAACTGGAATTTGTGAAGTCAGTGGTGTACGAGGATTCACGTCTCACAATCAAGACCACCATGGATGACGACTATCGTGCCCAGATCTCCCGGGTGATAGCCTCCCACGGAGGCATAGTGCTGTCCATGGTAGCAAAAGAGATCAGCCTGGAGGAGGCTTTTGTCATTATTACTGAGCAAAACCTTTCCTTGTTGACAAAGGAGGGGCAGGCATCGTGAGTAAAATGCAGTATCGAGCCAACGCTATTAATGTAATCGCCCGCCGGGACATCAAGTCCACGGTGAATGGTCTAGGCATATACGTAGTCGCATCCCTAGCCTTCTTAGTATCGATGCTGTTTGTACGCAGCAACCTTAAGGGGGTTACTGAGAACGGGTTGATGGTAATGGTCAATCCGCTGAACTTCCCCTTCTTTATTGCAGTGACCATCGGAGCCACCTATTTGGCCCTGACTTCTACAATGTCTGTGAGCCGGGAGCGGGATCAGGGAACATTGGAGGTGCTGTTCTATGGTCCCGTCGACAGCGTGGCTTACATTATGGCCAAGTTCCTCGAGCAGCTGGTGACATTTCTGGGCTTGGTCATTGTCTATATGGTTATTTTCTTCGTTATCTCAAAGCTGACCAATTTCGGGATGGACGGCAGTTTTGCTGCCATGGCGGGGTTATCTGTGCTGCTGGCAGCATCGATTGTGGCCTTTGGGCTCCTTTTGTCTACTTTGTGCCGCAGTGCCCGCACCTCGGTCATACTGCTGCTGGTGCTCTTGGTTCTGTTCTTAGCTGTAGATATAGTGGCGGGGATTCTCAACAGCATGTCGGCTAAGGACATGTCGGTTACCCTGGTTTACGTTCGGGTAGCAGTGGACATGCTCAATCGGGGCCTGCAGTGGATTTCCCCCTTCGGCTACCTCAATCGAGGGATGGGGGCAATGAATTTAGGCAGTGCCAAACTTATTCTAAGCAGCATCGGTGCCTCGCTGCTGTACACCATAGTCTTGCTGGCTCTAGCCATGCGGTTCCTGGATCGTAGGGGGGTTCGAAAATGAGGAGTACAATTTTGCGTATTTCAATCATGGTCATCTGCGTACTCACGGCTGTAGCCGGCGTTCAGGCAGCACCCCCTCAGCGGGAAAAGCAAGTGGTCTACGGCATTACGCCCTGGACGGGAAAAGAGTACGGCGGCACTTTCGCACCTAAAGGAATCGACAAGATCTATCTCCTGGCCGACTCCAATAATGTAATCAATACCCTGGAGACGGAGGTATATTTCTGGCCCATCACCAATGAATATATGGCCAACTGGTTTGAGAGCAGGGAAGTAGTGGAGGGCAGGCTTCAGATCCTGCAGGACGGCAAGGAAATCATGGTGCTGGAGCGGCAGCCCTATAACCATTACTATCCCGATGGTTTTTACGCGGGAACTTCCGAACTGCTCATCGGTGAAGAAGCTGAGAAGAAGCTTCAGGAATATAGAGATGCCATTGAAGGCTACTGGCAGGCTGTCAGTGAGTACCGGCAAGCCTATGCTGATTATGAACAGCAGATGTCGGAGATTCTGAAGGAAGTAACTGAGACAGGCAAGACCTACACCGAGGATGAACTTCCTAAACCGCCGGAGCAGCCGACGCCGCCTATCTGGTATGCAACGGAGGTGACAGAGGGCTTTATCGTCAACTTGCCGGTAGGGGAATATGTCATCAGGACCATTGATGACGGAGGCAATGTCGTCGAGGGAACAGAGAAGAAGCTTAAAGTCTTCGACAAGCGCCGGTCGGGAATCGGCTACCAGATAATCCCAGAGAGCAAGTGGACCAGGCCGGTACAGTCCGATGATGCTACCCAGATCCTGTATATGGAGGGCAGCAGGACAATGTATCTGAAGGCCTTTTACGAGTCAGAGTACAATCAGCATGACTTCCTAAAGATGACCAGCTTAGAGCAGCCTCTAGCTGGTGAGGGGGCAACCAGTGCCTATATGTGGGTACACGAAAAGGAGGTGCCCAGCAGCATCAAAGTCCAGGTGCTCCAGGGGGGAGAGGTCATCAAGGAAGCAGAGTACAAGCCGTATTATGTCAAGCAGACCCCCGGTTACGCCCTGGGGTATGAAATCATCGAATTTGACCCTGAAGCAGAGGAATTCGCTGGGCGGCGGCCGAGCTTTGAAGCCGTCAAGCTGGAGTTAGGACCGGGCAGCTATGAGATCCGGGCAGTGGATTCCTCCGGCCGAGTGCTGGATGGCAGTGTTAGAAGCATTAGGTCGATAAACGTGGTGCCCATGTGGCAGCTGTATTTGCTGTCGCTGCTGCCGCTGGCGGCTGGTGTGGTAGTAGTCATTAGGCGCCGCCGAATGCGGGGCCAGACGGCTAAATCGGTAAGTGCCTAAGGGAAAGAAAGCTAGCAAGATTTACAGCAGGCTGGCAGAGCATCTTAAGATGCCCTGTCAGCCTTTTTGTGTCCTTCAGGAATAAATCGCGAATCAAAGGTATAATAGTTACTTTGCAGCCGTGACGCTGAGCTGCCTCTGGATCCTGCTGACAGACTAGGAGCGAACGGAGGTCCTTGCCGTTGTACGATCCAAGATTTTGGCAGAGGTTTAGGATAATCGCCTGGCTCACAATTGCCTTAACCTTGGGCATCGCGTATTTGGCCCTATCGGGATATACCGTGGGCTTGGGGCTCATAGTCCCCTCATCCAGCCCTACAGCATCTGGTTTGCTGCCGCCGCCGGATCGGGGTACAGTTGAAGGGGTGGTATGTGATGTTTTCGGCAATGTGATTCCCGGTGCCAAGGTGGAAATTCTAGATGCGGTGGTCACCACCGACTATGAGGGCAGGTTTAGGGTGGATAATGTTCCTTTAGGGCCGGTGCAGCTCCTCATTAAGGCAGAAGGGTTTCAGGATTCAACTGTCCAGATTTCCGTTGAGCCGGGAGTAAATTATCCCCAGATTGTCAGCGATACTGGACTTTGGCCAACAGATTTTTCCGTACGGTTTCATGCCTTTACCAATTCTTTGGAGACCGATGACACTCAGCTGCTGTTTGGTTTAGTGGAGATAGCAAATCCCAGAAAGGAGGCCGTTCTACTCAGCCAGATTGAGGTAAGAGACCCCAATTGGGAGGTGGTCTATGATCTGTTGGAATCGGAAGCCGTCATCAATCACATAAGCCAGACATATGACCTGCAGGTAGTGACAGAGCCTGTACCGGCCTATTTGATACCTCCCCAAGGTATTGTGGTACTGGAGCTAGATGCCCTTCCTCAGCCGACGAAAGGCAAGTATCATCTATGGCTGGTCTATGCTGCTGCCGATGAACACCGGCTGGGCCGCTTTCAAGTAATCCACATTGCCGATGAAATGGAGTTCGATCCTAACCTAGATCCCCATATTCCTTAAAATATTCTGCAGAGAAACAATGGATTTCCGCTGCTAAACAAGGAAGCACAGCTTTTCTTGTCGAAAATACCTGGTACAAGCTGCCTATATTTACGGTCTATGGTATTTACCTTAGAGCTTCCGAAGAATTTTCGAGGGGTGGAGTATTGTGTCACCCAGCAGCGGAAAAACCAAAAAAATCTATATACTGGTATTCCTCGTCACGGTACTTGTGCTGTGGGCAGCAGCCGGCAGCGCCTGGGCCTTTAATGTGTGTGTCAACGGCGCTCCTGTAGAGCTGTCTGTTAGGCCGTCTTTGAGAGGGGTCAAGGTCATGCTGCCCCTGAGGTGCTTGGCACCACCCCTAGGTTTGGAAGTAACTTCCGAAGGTGTCGGGGGCTCGGTGGCTGTAACTGGATGCGACCGGGAGGTTGTGGTTGTTCCCGATAGCTACGAGATTGTGGTCAACGGCGAAGTATTGGAATTGGATGTTGCACCATATTGGGAAAAAGATGAGATCATGGTACCGATGCAGCTTTTGGTAGAGGGCTTCGGCTTTGCTGCCAATTTTGATTTTTCCAGCGCGACCATGTGGATTCAAGATACGGGTCATAGAGCTGTGCCTGTAAACGCAGCTGCAGAGAGGGAAAAAGAGCGGCAATCCCAAGGGGTATCGGCTGAGGAGCCTGCCTCCGGCCTGCAGACGGCCTTAGGCTCATCCAACGGACAGGCTGAGGCAGAAGTCGAAAGTGAAGAAGCCGTCTCCTCAGGGAGCTTTCAGGTCCTGGCCATCAGCCAGTTTCTGCAGGAAATTCGAGAACAGACAGCAGCTTTTGCTGGCACCAAGGTTCCTGGCGGAGAAGAGCGAACTAGGTTAGTGGGGGTTTTGCCCTGTATCGAGGATGGAAGGCAGCGGCTGGATTTTATCACCAGCGGCAAGGTACAGGTTCAGCCGATGCTGCTGACCGAGCCGGCCCGCTTAGTGCTGGATGTAGAGGGTGCCGTTGTTGATGCCCTGGACGATGAACTGTATGTAGATCAGGGTGTTATCCATCGAGTTCGCCTCAGTCAATATCAGGAAGGAACAGCAAGGGCGGTGGTGGACCTGGCAGAGCCTACCGGCTATCAGCTGAAGGAAATGCCGGAGGGCAGCGGCTTTTCAGTGGTGTTCAACCAGCGTGTCGGCCGGGTCAATCTTTTCCGCAGCGATGCTCAGATCCGGCTGAAGCTGGAAGTGTCCGGTCCGGTGAAGTACTCAGTAAAGCGGCTTAGGAATCCCCACCGCATAGTTGTCGATTTAGAAGGTGCAACCTTTGTGGACGGCGCAACTGAGGCTAAGGTTACTGACAGTGCCGTGGAAAAGCTGCGGATCAGCCAGTTTACGCCGACAACGGCCCGGATAGTCATGGATCTGGCCCATTCTTTGGAAATAGTAGATATTGATGCCGGCGGCCGTGAGCAGGAAATAGATTTGGTCTTTCTCGATCCCAATTGGGGCAGGAACAAGCAGGGAAGAACTGCTGCCGGAGATCTGTCTGAGGTATTCAGGCATGGGGTTCAGCCCAGGATTGCTGCCGCCTTTGAACCCTTGGCCGCCCTTGGCCGCAGTCTAGTTAATCTCATTCCCACCGGTGAAGCCTTGGCTATGGAGCAGATCTCAAGGGATGTCGAACCCGGTGACCTTGACGAAGAGACCGGTAATGGGACTGCAGTCCTTCAGGATATAAATCCCGACGGGACAGACATCGGGGATGAGTCCTTTGGTGATGCTGGGGAAGGTTTGGAGGATGAGACTGCAGGCAGCAGCTTTCCGTCAGAAAGGGAAGTACCGTATGATTTGGTCGGAGATGCTGAGCCGGAGCACAAGGTAGATTTGGCGATGATTGACGATGATGTCCTGCTTCTTGCAATAGGCCGGGGTTACCGTGAAATTGATTTCTCCCGGTGGCCCAAACTGCAGGTTGATTGGATTAGTGATGAAGCATTGGCTGCGCTAAAGGGACGCTCTATTTTGATAGATGCTGGTCACGGAGGAGCCCAGCCCGGTGCTCCTGGAGTGAAGGGCGTTTGGGAAAAGACCTACAACCTTGCGGTGGCTCTGCGGGTTGGAGAGCTCTTGAGGTGGGCTGGAGCCAGGGTCAGTTTTACCCGGGTTGCGGATCAGACGGTTAGCCTGCGGGAGCGGGTGGATAAAGTCCGGACTGTCGGTGCCGAGATTTTGGTGAGCATCCATGCCAATGCTTCTTTGACAAGGGATGCAACTGGAACTGAAACACTTTATCATCCGGCGATTCCGGAAAGCAGGATGCTGGCTGAGGCGATTCAGACTGAGCTAGTGGAGCAGCTGGGACTTTTCGACAGGGGAATAAAGGAGAGAAACGATCTGTATATACTGCGCCATTCGCTGGTGCCCAGTGCCTTGGTTGAGGTTGGTTTCCTGGATCACGTTTCGGAAGGTGCCTTCTTGCTGACGCCAGAGGCTATTGACCAAGCCAGCATGGGATTGGTGCGGGGGATTGCAGCTTTCTTCCAGCGTTATCCAGACAAGAAAACCCCTTCCCTAGAGGAGGAACTGCCGCAGGTTAGAATCGTTCCAGAGGCGGAAGAGTCAGCTCAAGGAGACTATGAGACTGCCCCTTTGGATGAAGAGGTTAGGGAAGGCCTGGTGGAGGTCGAGGAAGAACCGCTGTTAGGCGAACCCGCGGGGAGTGATACTGTTGAAGACGAGCTATAAAGAGATTATCGGCTGGCTTTTTCTTGCATCGCTCCTGTTGAGTGCTGTTCTATGGGGAGGACGGCTGTGGAATACCGCTTCCCTGTATTTTGGGCCTAAGACCGAAGTTCAGCTCTATGTGGCTGCACCGGGCGGAGGATTAGAGGTCGTGGATGTGAAGATACCCAGCCGGCAGCTGAATGCTGAAACCCTTTGGAAGCGGCTGCAGGCAGTCTCTCAAGATGGACGCCCGACGCTCCTGCCCCAGGGTGCCAGCCTGCTGGAGGCCAGACAGGAAGGCGGCACTTTAGTCATCAGCCTAAGCGGTGAACTGGTGCGAAGTCAGTATTTGGGCAGCAATCAGGAGACGGCGCTGGTTTACTCCATCGTCAACACCATGGCCCAGCTGCCGGAGATCGAGTCCGTACAGATTTTGATCGAGGGGCGGGTAGTTGAGTCGTTGGCGGACCACGTAGATCTCACAGCTCCCCTCAGGCCCGATTACACCTTAGTAACTGCCAACTAAAATATCCCCCAATCATAGAGTTTAAGAGGCCCTGCTGACTGTGGGGCTTTTCTCGTAGTTGCATGTACTTGCCTAAGCGGGATAGAATAGGAATAGTGTCTCATGTGGGTAGAGGAAATGCTCCGAGAGACCAGTAATATCCAAGGCAAGGCACTGCCGAACGGAGATAGTATGAGAGGTCGTGGGTAAGTGGAGGAAGAGGCAAAGCACTGTCCCATAGGGGTGTATGATTCCGGCGTCGGAGGCCTGACGGTTGTGCGTTGGCTGCACAAGGTGCTGCCCCAGGAGCGGATCATCTACTTCGGCGACACGGCCCGGGTGCCTTACGGCGGCCGGCCCCGCCATGAGCTGATCGAGTTTTCCCGGCAAATCATGGGGTTTTTTCGGAAGCAAGGCGTGAAGTTTGTGATTGCTGCCTGCAATACATCATCCGCCTTGGCTCTGCCGGTGGTGGCCCAGGAATCCGATGTGCCGCTGATGGGTGTGATCGGGGCAGGTGCCCGGGAGGCTGTATCGGTAACAAAGACCAAGAGGATAGGAGTCATCGGTACCCAGGCGACGGTAGCAAGCCGGGCCTATGCCTGTGCCGTCAAGGAATTGGAACCAAAAGCTTCTGTCTATGAACAGGCTTGTCCCGAACTGGTGCCCCTTATTGAGGCGGGACATCGGGATGGGGAGATTGTTGAGAAACCTTTAAAGGAGTATCTGCAGCCTCTATTGGAGCGCAGTATTGACACCTTGATATTGGGCTGCACCCACTATCCGTATTTGCTGGTACCCATCAAGAGACTGGCGGGACCCGATGTAGAGATAGTCGATCCAGCGGAGGCCACTGCCAGGGAGGCCAGGGATAGACTGGAGACCCTTGGGCTGTTGAGCGGGAAGAAAGCCGGGGAAGACCTTTTCTTTGTCAGCGGCGACCCCGAAAGCTTCCATACCGCTACAGTTCAGTTGGGATACACCCAGAGGGTGGAACATGTGGTGATTGAGCGGTATACTATTTGACTGGGAGCCCAGGTTGACTTTACGTTGAAAAGCAGAGTTTATAGGGATAGAGCTTGTAGGGAAGGAGTCGGCTGATGGAGGCTTTGCCCCTTAGGGTAAATAGTAGTTTTCCGGTGGAAAAGAGCGGCGCTGCTTTGGGGATGAAGGGTGAAAGCGGTATGGAGTGGCGGGACCAAAAGGTAGCGGTGATAGGCTTAGGAATCAGCAATATACCGCTAATTCGCTATCTGGTAGCGGAGGGTGCCCGGATCACCGTTTGCGACCGGCAAAAGCCGGTGGAATTGGAGTCCCGGCTTGCCCAGATCGCTGGTCTGCCGGTTTCATATAAGCTTGGTGAGGGATATTTGGATGAGCTGGCAGACTTTGATGCCATTTTTTTAAGTCCCGGCGTTCCCAAGGATCTGCCGGAGCTTGAAGCCTTAAGGGAGCGGGGAGTTAAATTTAGCAGCGAAATGGAAGTTTTCTTTGAGCTGTGTCCGGCACCCATTGTGGGAATTACCGGCAGCAGCGGCAAGACTACTACTACCACCCTGGTGGGGGAGATCCTTACAGCCCAGGGAGATGGCAAGGTATTTGTGGGCGGGAATATCGGCAATTCACTGCTGGACGATATTCCCAATATGTCCGTAGAGGATTTGGTGGTACTAGAGCTGTCTAGTTTTCAGCTGGAGAACCTGCCTTACAGCCCCGAGTATGCCTTGGTGACCAATGTAACACCTAATCACTTGGATATTCACAAGACCATGGAAGCTTATATCGAGGCTAAGCGTCACATCTTAGCATTTCAGCAGCCTGGTGACTATGTAGTGCTCAATTACGATAATGACATCACCCGTTCCCTTGCCTCGGAGTGTCCAGGGCAGGTGTTTTATTTCAGCCGTCTGGCGGAACCTGAGCGGGGCGCTTTCTTGCGCAATGGGATGATCGTTGCGCGGGATGTGGGGTTTGCTGAAGGCCGGGAAGAGGTTCTCTGCCCAATCGGTGCTGTCCGGCTTTTAGGGGTGCATAATTGGGAGAACGTGCTGGCAGCTGTGACCTTGACGGCTCTATGCGGCGCCCAGCCCGAGGCGATGATCAAGGTGATCGCAAGTTTTACCGGTGTTCCCCACCGGTTAGAGTTAGTTGCTGAAATCAGCGGGGTTAAGTATTATAATGATTCGATTGCCACCAGCCCAGCTAGAGCCATAGCCGGGATCAATGCACTCCGGGAGCCCCTGGTGTTAATTGCCGGCGGCTATGATAAGCAGTTGTCTTTTGACCAGCTTGCGGAGACCGTGGTGGAGCGGGTAAAGGCAGTGGTGTTGGTGGGAACCACGGCAGAAAAATTGGAGAAGGCCATTCGAGCTAAACAGCATCGGCCCGATCAGCCGGTGATTAGTCGGAGCAAGGACTTTGATGATGCTGTACTGAAGGCTTCGGAGTTAGCTGAACCCGGTGATGTGGTTCTGCTGAGTCCCGCCTGCGCCAGCTACGATATGTTCAGGAACTTCGAGGAAAGAGGCGAGAGGTTTAGGGAGATAGTTAGGAAACTTGTTAAGAAGGGCTAGGCTGTGTGAAAGGATAGGCATACAAGGAGCAGGAGTGTAGAAGCGGCAATCTAGGCAGGGAGGCACTGAAGATGGTACGAGTTGATGGTCGCAAACCCGATGAGCTGAGGAAGGTCAAGATTACCCGGAATTTCACCAAGTATGC
>JAAYHH010000189.1 GCA_012735435.1 Bacillota bacterium
CCGGAACAGCAGTCAGGGAAAATATAGGCAGGGCACTCAAAGGCAGAAGGGATAAGGTCCTGATTCAGGGTCACATAGGGTCTGTAGAAAAGGGAGATCAGTATCATCGGACCCGGGATGTGGCTGTTTGCCGGCAGTATTTTGAGAATCTCCTCAGAAGCCTGAAGACGGATTACATCGATTTCGGTATGATGTTCTTTATAGATACCGAAGAAGACTACAAAGGCGCGTTTGAGACTGAGTACATCGACTATGTCCTTAAACTGAAAGAAGAAGGCAAGATCAGGGCTATCGGTGCCAGCTCCCACAATCCGAAAACAGCTGCTAAGGTGGTTGAAACTGGAGTAATTGATCTGCTCATGTTCGCACTTAACCCCGCCTACGATATGCTGGCATCCGACACTGCCCTTGAAGATGCCATGGAGGGGAAACTGGATCCCAGTGAGTATCAAACTATCAATCCAGAACGGTATCACCTATATCAGCTGTGTGAAAGCAGGAGTGTGGCCATTACAACAATGAAAACCCTGGGGGCAGGGAAACTCCTTTCACCGGACTTTTCTCCTTTCCAGAAGCCCTTGACAGTAGCCCAATGCATTCACTATGCTCTAACCCGGCCCGCTGTGGTCAGCACTTTGATCGGCTGCAGTACCAGAGAGCATGTCTTGGAAGCAGTAAATTACCTGAACTTATCCGATGAAGAAAGGGATTTCAGTGAGACCATCAAGGCAGGAAGGGGTTCCCTGTCTGGACAGTGCATGTACTGCAACCACTGCTTGCCTTGTCCAGCTGAAATCGATATCGCTGCAACCCTTCGCCTATTGGACATCGCTTCCTTGGACACCGGCAATATCCCAGAGGGCGTAAGACGGCAGTATAGTGCCCTGGAGAACACGGCGGCAGCATGCATTGAATGCGGCAATTGCGAAGAAAGGTGTCCCTTTGATGTGCCGGTAATGGAGCACATGCATAGAGCTGTAGAGTTATTTGGGAGTTAGAGGAGTTGGATTTGGAAGAGGGAACAGGATGGATCTGCAGAATAGATAATTTACAGCTGGTATCCATCCATTGACAGAAGTGAATCCATTAACCTGCTGGATTGTAAGGGAAACCGGTGCAAATCCGGTACAGCCCCTGCTACGGTGACCAGCGACGAAGCTGACAGTATGCCATTGGAGAACATCCGAGAAGGCGTCAGCGGAGGAAGACCTGGAAGTCCGGAGACCTAATCCAGCAGCGGTTTCACCATCTTCAGCGGGAAGTATGGTGGGTATTTTTTGTTGTCTATACCCCACACTTTCAGCGGTGGGGTTCTTTGTTCATCAAGACAAGGGGGACTAAGGAATGATCCGACACATCAGGAAACGAGACGGCCGCATTGTGCCTTTTGACAGGGAACGTATCGCTATAGCAATTTACAAGGCGGGCCGTGCTGTAGGTAATCCTGACAAGGAGCTGGCAGATAGGCTGGCTGCCCAGGTGGTGGCCAGACTGCCCCAGGATGAAATGCCCACTGTAGAGGTTGTGCAGGATGTGGTGGAGCAGGTCTTGATAGAAAGTGGACAAGCTGCCATGGCCAAGGCCTACATTCTCTATCGGGAGCAGAGGCGCAAGGTAAGAGATGTCAAGAACACCCTGTTGGATGCCGAGCAGATCATCAAGGAATATGTAGGCAGATCCGATTGGCGGGTAAATGAAAACAGCAACATGAATTATTCCCTCCAGGGACTAAACAACTACATCATTTCTGCAGTTACCTCCAGGTATTGGCTGGAGGAAGTCTATCCCAAGGAAATCAGGGAAGCCCATGTCCAGGGGGATTTTCATATTCATGATCTGGGACTGCTGGCTCCTTACTGCTGCGGCTGGAACTTGGAAGACCTGCTGCTCAAGGGTTTTGGAGGAGTCAGCGAAAAGGTGGAAAGCACGCCGGCCAGGCATTTTCGGACAGCTTTAGGGCAAGTTGCCAACTTTTTTTACACACTTCAAGGTGAAGCTGCCGGAGCTCAGGCCTTTGCCAATTTCGATACATACCTGGCTCCCTTCATCGCCCATGACGGCCTGGATTACAATCAAACCAAGCAGGCGCTCCAGGAGTTCATTTTTAACCTCAATGTGCCTACCCGGGTAGGCTTTCAGACTCCCTTTGTCAATGTGACCATGGACCTGACGCCTTCCAAGGCCTTAGCTGACAGCCCGGTGATTATTGGGGGAGAGTATCAGGATTCCTGTTATGGGGATTATCAAGAGGAAATGGATATGCTGAATATGGCTTTTTGTGAAGTAATGATGGAGGGTGATGCCAAGGGCCGGACCTTCAGCTTCCCAATTCCGACTTACAATATCACCGAGGATCTTGACTGGGACTCACCGGTATTCCGACGGGTTCTGGCCATGACTGCCAAGTACGGCATTCCTTATTTCGCCAACTTTCTCAATTCCGATTTGTCCCCCGACGATGTCCGCAGCATGTGCTGCCGGCTTCGCCTTGATGCCCGGGAACTGCGGAAAAGAGGAGGGGGCCTTTTTGGTGCCAACCCCCTCACCGGATCTGTGGGAGTCGTTACCATCAACCTGCCCCGGATCGGCTATTTGAGTAAAACCAAAGAGGAGTTCTTGCAGAGATTGAGCAGTCTAATGGAGCTGGCCAAAGAAAGCTTGCTTCTAAAAAGGCATATATTGGAAAGATTGATGGTCAAAGGTCTTTTCCCATACTCCCGGTTTTACCTCAGAGATGTCTACCAGCGGTTTGGTGAGTACTGGGCCAATCATTTTAACACCATTGGCTTAGTGGGGATGAATGAAGCTTTGCTCAATTTTGCCGGCTGTGATTTGGCATCTCCCCAAGGCCAGGCCTTCGCTGAGGAGGTGCTTAACTTCATGCGGAGCCGTTTAGTGGATTTCCAGACAGAAACCGGTCAGCTGTTCAATTTGGAAGCAACTCCGGCGGAAGGCACATCCTATCGTTTAGCCCAGCTGGATAAGAAGGCTTATCCAGCCATCATCACTGCGGGAGACGGGAAGGCACCGTACTACACCAATTCTACTCAGCTGCCGGTGGGATATACAGATGACCTGTTTGAAGCCCTGGACCTGCAGGAGTCTCTCCAGACTCTCTATACCGGTGGGACGGTTTTTCATGCCTTCCTAGGAGAGCAAGTGGATGATATTGATGCACTCAAGGTCTTGCTCCAGACGGTCTTTGCCAATTACCGGATTCCGTATTTCACCATTACACCTACCTTCAGCATCTGCTTCAGTCATGGGTATCTCCGGGGAGAACAGGAAACATGTCCAACCTGCGGAAACGCCACAGAGATCTGGAGCCGGGTGGTTGGTTTTTACCGGCCCATCAAAAACTGGAATCTTGGGAAACAGGCCGAATTTCAAGAGCGCCGAACCTTTGATGCCCTGGAGATAGCGCAGTGAAAATCGGTGGATTTGTGCCCATGAGCCTGGTAGACTACCCGGGGATGCCCTGTGCTGTCGTTTTCACTGTAGGATGCAATCTCCGCTGCCCCTTTTGTCACAATCCCGGCCTGGTTCTAAACCAGGCCGGTAGTGAAATTAGCCGGGAGACAGTGCTGGAATTTTTGCGGCAAAGGCGGACCCGGTTGAATGCTGTCTGCATAAGCGGCGGGGAGCCCACCCTGCAGCCGGATCTGGTTCCCTTTATTGGCGAGATTAGGGATATGGGCTGCAAGGTAAAATTAGACACCAACGGTTCTCGGCCGGAAGTGCTGAAAAGGCTTTTGGAGGAAGGGCTCTTGGATTATGCAGCCCTCGATATTAAGTCTTCACCGGCAAAGTACAGGCAGGCAACTGGGGACCTAATGGATTTTGAGGCAGCTGCTCAATGTGTGGACCTTTTACGGACGAAAAACATCAGCTATGAACTCCGGACTACAGCGGTGCCGGGCCTCGTCCATCTGGAAGGCCTGGAGGAGATCGCCCGTCTGCTCGGGCCTGTCCCCCGTTTTGCCCTGCAGCAGTTCCGCCCTAAGCAGACGCTGGATCCCGCTTTCGCAGCCGTGACCCCTTATCCAGCGATCTGGTTCGAAAATGCAAGGGTCGTTCTCGGGGGTTGGGCAGAGGAGTTCATAGTCAGGGGAATCTGAGGCAAGAATCAAGAGAATCTAACTGATGAATCTATCTAAGCACCACCCAGAGAAAAGAGCCGATCATCACTGCCTCAATAACCAGTTTGAGGATAGTTCCTCCCAAAAGCCCCAGCAGTGTGCCAAAGGCCGCCTGTAAGGATTGCTCCATTGCCTTTCCCTTGAGAAGCTCCATGAGAAATGCACCTAAGAAGGGACCGAAAATCAACCCAGGGGGTCCCAAGAGCAAGGGGCCTAGGAATAGACCAAGGATACTTCCAAGCACTGCCGCCCGGGAGCCCCCATATTTCTTAGTACCATAGGCACTGGCAATGTAGTCGATTAGGAATGTAAGCAAGACGGCAGCCCCCTGCAGCAGGTAAAAAGATAAGGCTAGACCCTGAAAATCCACAGCAAAGCCGTAAAGGAGCATGCCCAGCCAGATTAGGGGTGCTCCTGGGAGTGCCGGCAAGAAGGTTCCCAGGATCCCAAAGAAAAAGCAGATTACAGCGATTATCATACCCGCGGCGGACATTTTCGTCGCCTCCTCTAGCGTTCGGAGTACTCAACTGAGTATATTCTACACCGCGAGGCGTAGGCCTGGTGGATACTTCTGATGCATACTTGCGGCTTCCTTGGCGCACCATAGATGTGAAATATGGTAATAAGGAGGCCGCATATGCAACCTATTCCAACAGTGACTCCCACAACACACGATGTAACGAGAATCAACGCGGACATGCAGGCATTTGAAGGCAACTTCAAGTTGAATGTCGTTGGTTTTGATGAGAAAATGCCGGGTCATACTTCCCACCACGACATGATTTTCCGCCAGCAGCCCCGTACAGTTAAGGAGATCGGCAGCGGTATTAGCTTGCCCAAGGAAGTCCGGCTGGAAATGGGCTTAATGCTAGATGAACATCAGTGCGCCCTGACAGTTGCTCTTCATCAGTACAACAAACACCACTGGATGAGTGAAGGGGCCGAAGGCTTTATCAGTCTTCATGAACTGCTGGAAGAGCATATCGAAAAGACGATTAAACACATTGACATGATCGGAGAAAGGGTTGCGAGGCTTGGAGTAGTTCCAACTGCCCACCCGGTCACCCAGCACGAAATATCCTACATCAAGTGTGAGCCTGAAGGACGCTACAGCATCCGGGACTTTCTCCGCAATGACCTGGAACACGAGCTCAAGATCCAGCAGATGATTCGCAAGCAGATTGCCCGGGCCCACGAACTGCAGGATTACGGCACGGTACAGGTCTTAGAGGAAGTCTTAGTGGAACGGGAGGATCTTGGTTATCATCTGTACAGTGTGCTGGAGGATGATACTCTAGTAAGGGGCATGGATCACCTGATAGGAGAGTACGGCAATATAGCAGGTGACCGACCTATGGATCCCAATACCCCCCTTCAGTAGGTGTCCTCGGGAAAGCTGAAAATAGGAAATCTACTACGGAGTGCTAAGACCGTCTGTTGAGAGCTACAAGCCCTTCCAGGCTAATGAACAGGGAGGGCTTGTTTCTTTGTGGATTGCTGGCGTCTTGCTCTATGACAAGAGTCTATTTGAAGATAACGGATGGAAAGTGCCTCTGGTTCGACCGACCGTGGTGTTTATGCTCTTGATGACTGTGATTTGGTCATTCTTGGTCTTTGATTTCATCTGGTAGTAGGCCTTTGGAGTTGGAATGAATTCCTATTGGCGGTGACCTTCTTACAGGATGAATCCCTTTTCACGGCGACGGTGCGCTTTTACAGTTTCTCTGGCCGCTATGTCACCGAATGGGGGAAGATGATGTCGTCAGCAGTTATAATCATGACTCCAATTGTTTTCCTTTTTACCCTGCTGCAGCAGCGCTTCATTGAAGGAATGACGGCAGGTGGAGTTAAGGGGTAGGGAGGATTCGGCTTAATATAAAACAATCAACCGATACGGTAGACAGTCAGGGGGGATGGGTGTGGAGCTTTCTCATGAATATATAGAAAAAGTTTATGCTGGAGTCTTAGGTAAAATTATTGGAGTGTATCTGGGGCGTCCCTTTGAAGGATGGACCTGCCACCGGATAATGGAAGAGTTGGGAGAAGTTAATTACTATGTCCACGAGAAGCTGGGTAAACCCTTAGTTGTGACTGATGATGACATTTCAGGAACGTTTACCTTCGTGCGGGCTTTGGAAGATTACGGTTTTGACCGTGATCTCACACCACAGCAGATCGGAGAGACATGGCTCAATTATCTAATCGAGAATCGCACCATCCTCTGGTGGGGCGGGCTGGGCAACTCCACTGAACATACTGCGTATTTGCGTCTCAAGAGCGGGGTTCCGGCTCCCCAAAGTGGTTCAATGGAACTGAATGGCAAGGTGGTAGCAGAACAGATCGGAGCTCAGATTTTTATCGACGGGTGGGCAATGGTTTGCCCGGGGGATCCTGAGTTAGCAGCCGATTTTGCCCGCCGGGCAGCATCTGTTAGCCATGACGGTGAAGCCATTTATGGAGCACAGGTAATTGCAGCTATGGAAGCTCAGGCCTTCATAGAGTCAAATCTGGATAAATTAGTCGATACAGCTGTTGCTCTGATTCCCCGGGATTCGGTAATCTATAAAATGATAGAAGATATCCGGGAATGGCACAGCAAGGAGCCCGATTGGCGCAAGGCTAGGGAGCTTCTGGAAGAACACTACGGGTACGACAAGTACGGCGGCAACTGTCATATGGTGCCTAATCATGGGCTGATCATCCTCAGTTTGTTATATGGTGATGATGATTTTCAAAAGAGCTTGATGATCGTCAACACCAGCGGCTGGGATACTGACTGCAACTCAGGTAATGTCGGCTGCTTGTTGGGCATTAAGAACGGGCTGGAGGGAATCGATAG
>JAAYHH010000036.1 GCA_012735435.1 Bacillota bacterium
ACAAGATTGCCGAGAGCCTCATCACCTTTATGAACGAGCCCCAGAACCAGCGGGTAATCCAGCGCCTGGCAGAGGCTGGAGTCACCATGGCGGAAGAGGAACCGGCAGAAATTCCTAGCAACAGACCCCTGGAAGGGAAAACTGTAGTGCTCACTGGAACTCTAGCCAAGTACTCCCGGCGGGCGGCCGCTGAACTGGTGCGGTCCTTGGGAGGCAGGGTGACATCATCGGTGAGCCGCAATACAGATTATGTGGTGGCAGGAGCCAATCCCGGGTCAAAGCTGACGAAAGCCCAGGAACTGGGAATCCCCATCCTCAGTGAAGAGGATTTGGAGGGCTTCTTGAAGGAGTGAGCAAAATTGACGCTGCAGGAGTTAGAGGCCGTTGCCGTGACCGCGCGGGTAGGCCTGACTGAGGAAGAAAAGGAGATTTTTCCAGAACAGATTTCCCAGATCATATCCCACATTAGGGTCCTGGATGGGGTAGATACCCACGGGACTGCACCTACTTACTATCCCATCAAGCAGGCCGCCTTTCTCCGGGAGGATGAAGTAGAGCCCTCCCTGCCCAAGGACCAGGCTTTGGCCAACGGCCCTGATGTGGTTGATGGTTATTTCCGCGTTCCCCGGATTATTGAGGAAGAGTAGCTGATCCTGACCTTCAGGTTCAGCCTCGGTGGAGACAGGAGGCGAGTTAGTTGCAGCTTAATGAAATGAGTATTCATCAACTCCGGGAGCTCCTACGGGCCGGGGAAGTGAGTTCTCGGGAGATCCTGGAAGCGGTTTTCGCCAAGATCGATGCAGTTGAAGGGGAGGTCGGGGCTTACCTTACCCTTTGTTATGATGAGGCCTTTGCCCAAGCCCAAAGAGCTGATGAAATGCTGGCCGCGGGAGAGACATCTCCCCTGTGCGGTATACCCATTGCCGTTAAAGATAATTTCTCCACAGCCGGAGTGCGGACTACCTGCGCCTCCCGCCTTTTGGAGAATTACATACCGCCCTATGATGCATCGGCGGTGGCCAGGCTAAAGCAGGTCGGCGCCGTTTTGGTGGGCAAGACCAACTTAGATGAGTTCGGGTTGGGCTCATCAACGGAAAATTCCCAGTTTCACTGTACCCGCAATCCCTGGGATTTATCCCGGGTTCCTGGTGGATCCAGCGGCGGTTCAGCTGCGGCTGTTGCTGCCGGTGAAGCAGCTGCCGCTTTAGGGACAGATACAGGGGGTTCAATCCGCCAGCCTGCCGCCTTCTGCGGGATTGTGGGGCTAAAGCCTACATACGGTTTAGTGCCTCGCTATGGGGTAGTGGCTGCCGCGGATTCAATGGATCACATCGGTCCCATGACCCGGGATGTGCGGGATGCAGCCTTGGTGCTCCAGGCCATTGCCGGCTGGGATCCTAAAGACCCCACATCGGCTCGAAGGGATATCCCCGACTACGAAGCTGCTTTGACAGGGAATATCAAGGGGCTTGTGGTTGGTCTGCCCCAGGAGCTCATGGGGGATGCTCTGGATCCCGAGGTGAGGGAAGCGGTGTTTGGTGCTGCCAACCTCCTGGAGTCCTTGGGGGCCAGCGTGGAGGAAATCTCTCTGCCCCATGTTGAGTATGCCATAGCAACCTTTTATATCATCGTCTCGGCGGAGATCAGCTCTAATCTAGCCCGCTTTGACGGCGTGCGGTACGGGTATAGAGTGGCGGAGGCTGAGGATACCGTTTCTATGTTCATCAAGACCAGGGAAGCCCTGGGCCAGGAGGCAAAGCGCCGGATCTTGATGGGCACTTATTTCCTCCAGGCAGGCAATTACGAGACATACTATTTAAAGGCCCTGAAGGTCAGGACTTTGATCAAAGAAGATTTCGAGAAGGCCTTTCAGCGCTGCCATGTGATTATCTCTCCAACTACGCCTACGGCTGCCTTTGCCTTTGGACATAAGACCAGAACACCGGTTACAATGTATCAATCGGATATTTATACATGTACTGCCAACCTGGCAGGGATCCCAGCTTTGACTGTTCCCTGCGGATATACCCAGGAGGGTCTGCCCATTGGCCTGCAGATCATGGGTAAACCCTTTGACGAGCCTGCAGTACTGCGGGTTGGACATGCATATGAGCAGCATGCCGGCCTGCCTCTTCGGCAGCCGCAGACGGAGGTGAAGACAAATGGCTGATTGGGAAGTAGTGATCGGTTTAGAAGTCCACGCTGAGCTTTTGACCAAGTCCAAGGTTTTCTGCGGCTGCAGTACAGAATTCGGCGCTGAACCCAATAGCCAGGTATGTCCCATCTGCATGGGGCTGCCGGGAACGCTGCCGCTGCTCAACAAGAGGGCTGTTGAGCTGGCCGTTAAGGCCGGTCTGGCACTGCAGTGTCGGATCAACCAGTTCTCCGTGTTTGCCCGGAAGCAGTATTTCTATCCGGATCTGGTTAAGGCGTATCAGATATCCCAAGATGATCTGCCCCTGTGCAGCGACGGATACGTGGAGCTCTTGGTAGATGATACTGTGCGCCGGATAGGCATTAACCGGGTGCATCTAGAGGAAGAAGCCGGCAAGTCTATCCATGCCGGTGAGGATATCATGAGTGCCGCTTATTCTCTCCTGGACTACAACCGGGCAGGGATCGGCCTAATTGAGATCGTGACAGAGCCGGACATCCGCTCTCCTGAGGAGGCGCGGCTGTTTTTGGAGAAGCTCAGACAGCTGCTGCAGTATGCTGAGGTTTCCGACTGCAAAATGGAGGAAGGTTCCCTGCGGTGTGATGCCAATATTTCCCTGAGGCCTAAAGGCAGCAGCGCCTTTGGGGTAAAATGCGAGATCAAGAATCTCAATTCCTTCCGGGCAGTGCAGAGGGCGCTGGAGTTTGAAGTTGAGCGTCAGAAGGCCCTGTTGGAAGCCGGAGAGGCCGTGGTGCCGGAAACCCGCCACTGGGATGAAGCCCAGGGGATGACTTTTTCCATGCGGAGCAAGGCGGAGGCTGCTGATTACAGGTATTTTCCGGATCCCAATCTCTACCCCCTGGAGGTTGAGCCCAGTTGGGTTGAAGCCATCCGGGCGGAACTGCCGGAGCTGCCTGATGCCAGGCGGGATCGATTCATGGAAGAGTACGGGCTTTCCATGTATGCAGCTGAAGTCTTGACCAGCAGCAGAGACTTGGCCGACTACTTCGAAGAGTGCATGGAGCAAATCAAAGATCCAAAGCTGGTAAGCAACTGGGTGATGGGCGAGGTGCAGCGCTGGCTTAAGGCCCACGGGCTGGAGGCAGCCGATTCCCCCGTCAGCCCCAAGGATTTGGCCGGCCTTTTGCAGCTGATTCAAGCAAATGCCATAAGCAACTTAGTTGCCAAGGATGTGCTGGAGGAGATGTTTGCCACCGGGAAGTCGGCCCAGACAATCGTTGATGATAAGGGTTTGAGGCAGATCAGTGATGACGATTCCTTAGAGGCCATGATTGCAGAGGTGCTGGAGGCTAATCCGGGGCCTGTGGCAGATGTTAAGGCCGGCAAAACCAAAGCCATCGGCTTTTTGGTAGGTCAGGTGATGAAGGCTTCCAAGGGCAAGGCCAATCCCCAAAGGGTAAATGAATTGATCCGCCAGAAACTCCAAGATTAGACGATCCCGGAACCCATTGACAGACCTTCTGGGTTGGAGTATAGTGAAAAAAATAGTCCACAGCAGTTGTCCTTAAATGGAACAGAGCAACATATACTTTGTAATATTATTTGCTTCGATTTCAGATTGGGACGGCGGGTCAGTTTCTTAACAAGGGGGCGTTGAAAGTGTCAAAGCTCATGGATCCACGGAACCAGGCGCCCGTGCAGATAGTAGATACTACTCTCCGGGATGGTGAGCAGACAGCGGGTGTCGTCTTTGCCAACAACGAAAAGGTGCGGATTGCCAAGCTCTTGGATGAGATAGGAGTGCATCAGATAGAGGCTGGAATCCCTGCAATGGGTGGTGATGAGCAAGAAGCCATCCGGGCCATTGTCAAGGCTGATCTGCGGGCCAGCATCATGGCTTGGAACCGGGCTGTGATCAAAGACCTGGAAGCCTCCCTGGAATGCGGGGTAGATGCGGTAGCGATATCCATCTCTACTTCCGACATCCACATTAAGCATAAACTGCAGACCAGCCGGGATTGGGTTTTGAAACATATGACCGAGGCTGTGGCCTTTGCCAAGCGCCACGATCTGTACGTTTCGGTGAATGCCGAAGATGCCTCCA
>JAAYHH010000190.1 GCA_012735435.1 Bacillota bacterium
GAATGCGCCGCTCTGCCGATTGAGCTACGCCGGCAAATAAAAATGGAGCGGATGACGGGATTCGAACCCGCGATCCTCGGCTTGGGAAGCCGATGCCCTACCACTAGGCCACATCCGCCTGTGTTTAATATTATATCCAGATACCTGCTAAAAATCAAGGCCTCTTACTTGACCTGGGATCTTCTTTTTGATAGGCTGGGGCCGGTACTGTAGGTACATCGGTACAGGGCAGTCGAGCACCCAAGACAATAATTACCAGACTAGAAAGAGGATCCTCTATGAAAACCATGACCCGAGCAGAATCTGCTTTCAAAGAGACAGCGACTGCAGCTTCACTGCCTAGTCTTTGGGCTATCTTTTGGACTTTCTTCAAAATCGGAGCCTTCACCTTCGGAGGCGGGTATGCCATGATTTCACTTATTGAGCAGGAGTTGGTGCACCGGCACAGGTGGGTGCAGCAGCAGGATTTCATGGATGCAGTGGCCGGAGCCCAGTTCCTTCCCGGCGCCATTGCCGTTAATGTGGCCCTGTTCACCGGACATAGAGTTCGGGGGGCCATTGGCTCCCTGACTGCAACGTTGGGAGTTGTGCTACCCTCATACCTGGTGATCTCTGTCATTGCTACGGCCTTCGATAGATTTTCCAACTTGCCGATGGTACATCATTTCCTGCGGGGAGCCCACGTTGTAGTTGTCAGCCTCATATTCGCCACAGTTATGCGGATAGGCCGCCGCACCCTGAATGCGGGGTGGAAATGGGCAGCTGTCTTTATTGGGCTGGGGGCGATTCTCATTCTCAACATCCACCCGGTAGTGGTAGTCTTGGCATCCGCCGCTGCCGGCATTTTATTGACGCATTAATCCGCCTTATGGAAAGGGGAGAAACGGAGCTGCCGTGAGTATACTTCGTCTTTGTCTTACCTTCTTCAAGATTGGCTGTGTAGCTTGGGGAGGCGGCTACGCGATGATTCCTCTCCTCGAGCGGGAACTAATCGGGCCTGGGTGGCTTAGTTCAGAGGAATTCCTGGATATAGTGGCTGTATCGGAAATGACACCGGGCCCTATCGCGGTTAATTCTGCTACCTTTGTCGGTCACCGCTTCTTTGGGCTCTTGGGAGGAGCACTTGCGACACTTTCGGTCATTGCACCATCCATAATCCTAGTCTTTACGCTCCTGCATTTCCTTGCCCGCTACCGCAATCACCCGCTGGTGGACCGGGCCATGTCGGGTATCCATGCCGCAGTAGTCGTTCTCATTACCTGTGCTGGTTTGTACATTCTGCCGGTGGCCGTTGTCGACTTCAAGAGGGTGATTTTGGCCCTGGTATCCTTTTTCTTAATCACCAGAACAGAGCTCAATAGCGTTCTCCTCATCTTGCTGGGAGGAGTAGTCGGTATGATCCTAGTCCTATGAAGGCAGAAAAAATCGGGGACGGTACACTCTCTGGTGCCGCCATCCCCGATTGATCCCGACTAGCTGTACTGCCCCCCAAAGGAACCTATAATCCCATACTTCACTTCCTCTGCTATAGTCCAAAAACAGCCCTGGCATTGGCTGTGGTTATCTCAGCAGCCTCGGCCTCACTCACCTGCTTTATCTCTGCCAGTTTGGCGAGAATATGAACCAGGTAAGCCGGCTCATTGCGCCTTCCCCGATGGGGTTCTGGACTTAAGTATGGACAGTCGGTCTCCAGTACAATTCGCTCCAAAGGCACCCTAGCTGCAACTCCCCGCAGACGGTTGGCGTTTTTGAAGGTAATCGCGCCTCCAAAGGCAATATACAGGCCCATGTCTATACAGATCTGGGCCGTCTCAAAACTGCCGGAAAAGCAGTGCATGACGCCCCTCAGAGGAGCAAAATCCTTTAGAATCTCCAGCGTATCTTGGGTAGCATCTCGGCTGTGAATTACCACCGGTAAACCCAGTTCCTTTGCCAGCTCCATCTGTCGCCGAAAGGCCAGCCGCTGCATCTCCCTCGGTGAGTTATCATAATAATAGTCTAATCCGGTCTCCCCTATGGCTACCACCGATTCGGCAGAAGCCAATTTAGCCAGTTCCTCCAAAGCGGCTTCGGTGGCCGTGCTGGCATCATGGGGATGGATGCCCACCGTGGTTTTCAAACCCGGGTATAACCCGGCCTGCTCGATTGCCCTTCGGGAGGAATCCAGATCATAGCCAATGTTAATAAGCCCGGTCACACCCGCGGACCTGGCCCGCTGGATCACCTGGGGAAGATCCTCTTCAAACCGCTCATCATTGAGATGACAGTGGGTATCGATGAGTTCCATGGCACCACCCATTATTTTACCTGGGCTCCACTGGGCAGATCCCTTTCCACGGTCACAAGCCCTAGACTGTCTTCGGTGGAAGCTGCCAGCAGCATTCCCTCAGACAGAACTCCCCTCAGTTTAGCCGGTTTTAGGTTGGCTACCACCACAATCCGCTTGCCGACCAGCTCTTCCGGAGTATAGTGTTGGGCAATGCCGGCCACGATCTGCCGCTCTTCTTCGCCAATAGTTACCATCAGTTTCAACAGGCGGTCTGCTCCCGGAACAGGCTCAGCAGCTTTTACCTCTGCTACCCTCAAATCAAGTCTTGCAAAATCCTCAATGGACACTTGCGGTTTTTCTGCTGCCTTTTCCTTAACAGCTTTATCAGCAGCTTCTTGCTTAGCTTCAGCCACGCTGGATGCCTCCTCTGCTTCTGCTAATTTTTCTAGATCGATCCTGGGGAAAATCGGGTCGCCCTTGACAACCTTGGTACCAGGCTCCAAGCCGCCCCAGGCTGTATCTTCAAACTGACAGGACTCGATAGACCGGCTTATTCCCAGCTGAGCCCAGATCTTCTTTCCGGTTTCGGGCATGAAGGACTTAATCAGCAGAGCTAGGATCCGCAGGGTCTCACCCAAGTGATAGAGTACGGTATCAAGGCGCTCACTCTGACCCGTCTTGTTTAGGGTCCAAGGTTCGGCTTCGTCAATGTATTTATTAGCGCGGCCGATCAGTCTCCATATGGCCGATAAAGCGGCATTGATCTCCAGTGCTTCGATATGTTCATTGACATCGGCTGCAACGGCAGCAGCCAGCTGCTGCAGGTCCTGTTCAAGCCCGGTCAAGGCCCCCGGTTCAGGAATAACTCCGTCCCGATAGCGGATAATCATGGCTACACTGCGGTGAAGCAAATTACCTAGGTCATTGGCCAGATCCGCGTTGATCCGCTCGATAAGGGCCCTGCGGGAGAAATTGCCGTCTTGGCCAAAGGAGACCTCCCTCAGGAGAAAGTACCTGACGGCATCGACTCCAAACTCATCGGCTAGCTCCATGGGATCCACCACATTTCCCTTGGATTTGGACATTTTATCATGCTCCATCAACAGCCAGCCATGTCCAAATACCGTCTTGGGCAAAGGCAGATCCAAGGCCATGAGGATAATGGGCCAGATGATTGTATGGAAGCGGACAATTTCCTTGCCGACCAAGTGCAGATCTGCCGGCCAGTAGCGGGCGAACTTCTCTTCATCTTGCAGGAACCCGGCTCCTGTCAAATAGTTGGTCAAGGCATCGATCCACACGTAGATAACATGGTCATCATCCATGGGAACGGGAATACCCCAGTCAAAGGTCGTCCTCGATACGCAGAGGTCCTCAAGGCCGCTCTTAATAAAACTGATCATTTCGTTCCGGCGGCTTTCCGGCTGGATAAACTCCGGATTCTCCTCGATATGGCGAAGCAGGCGATCCGCATAGTTAGATAGACGGAAGAAATAACTTTCTTCCTTGACCAGCTCTACCGGGCGGCCGCAATCTGGGCAATTTCCATCCTCCAGTTTCTTTTCCACCCAAAAAGCTTCACAAGGAGTACAATACCAGCCCTCGTACTCTCCCTTGTAAATATCTCCCTTTTCGTAAATCCTGCGAAATACCTCCTGAACCACCTGGTGATGGCGTTCTTCAGTGGTCCTGACGAAGTCATCATAGGAAATATTGTACCTTTTCCAGAGGACCTTAAAGCCGTCGACGATCTTGTCGACATATACCTTTGGCTCAATTCCCCGGGACTTGGCGATTCTTTCGATTTTCTGCCCGTGCTCATCAGAACCTGTCAAGAACAGTACATCATCGCCTATGAAACGGTGCCAACGGGCGAGGCAGTCGGCCACAGTAGTCGTATAGACATGCCCAATGTGCAGCCGATCACTGGGGTAATAGATAGGGGTAGAAATGTAATAGCGTCCTCTCCTACCCATGTGCTCATCTCCTTTCTCCGAAATCCTTCCGATACAAGTGGAGGAGTCTCCACAATCAAAAATCTCCCGCACCCTGATTATCACCAGGGGCGGGAGAGATCACTCACGCGGTACCACCCAGATTTCACCAATGCCTCACGGCACTGGCCTTACCAGGTACTCAGCTCTCGCATCCCGCGAGGCCTTCATACCCTGGCGCTGTAACGGGCGCCTCACCTTCACCAAGGTTCCCGGTTCACCCTACTAATCCAGCAGCTACTTATGCGCTGGATGTTCGAATGACGGCTCCTGGGCCATGTTCACCACCACAGAGCAGAATCGGCTTTCACCTTACCCGACTCTCTTTGTCTGCCCTTTTGGGTGATTACTCTTCCCATTCACAGCCTTTGCATAGTCAGTTGTAATCTTTACTATATCACAATCTTCCAGGCTGTCAAGGCGCTACCAGCCCCAGACAGCAGCCTGCTCCCTACTTGTTGCCAACAGGATATACTGCATCTGCTTCTGCGACTGAGATCTTGCCGGAGAAGTGACGGGCCGCTAGGCGCCCCTTCATTTCGCCATCGGTGCCGGGTAGGAAATGGGTCAGTACCAGATGGCCTACCCCTGCCGCCTCCCCAAGCTTACCAGCCTCTTCAGCTGTCAAGTGGTTGGTGCTCTGGGCCTGCTCCTCTGAGTCCACAGTCGCTTCACACAGCAGCAGATCAACCCCCTGGAAAAACCGCTCTAGTTCTGGTCCCATTTTGGTATCTGCTGTATACCCTAACCGCTGACCCTTGTCTCCCTCCATCACAACTCCGTGGCAGTTTACCCCATGGTGCACCCTATTGAAATCCACCTTCCAGGCTCCGATGGAAATCTGAACACCTGCTTGATATTCCTGGTATGTGAAGGCCTGGGCATAGTGCTTTTGCAAGCCCCCAAAGCAGTCCAGTGCAGTATTAAAGGCATCCACCCCGCCCGGAGGCAGATAAAGGGGTACCGGCTCCTTCCTCACACCCTGCATTAGTGAATGCTGGATGGCAAAGCCAAGGGGAAATAGATCAGCCGAATGATCAGGATGCAAATGGCTGATTATCACTCCCTGAAGATCGGCTAAGTTATATCGCTCTAAGTACTTGGCAGTAACGCCGCTGCCGCACTCCAACAGTATGTGGCCGCCTTCGTTCTCTACTACGTACCCTATCCCTGCTTCTCCCGGCCC
>JAAYHH010000037.1 GCA_012735435.1 Bacillota bacterium
AGTACGGCTTCACCATGGTGGCAGATGTGCCCTATGCTTACCGGGCAACTGACGTAACCAGTGAAGTTCTGAAACTCAAGGCGGCTAATCCCGACGTGGTCATCCACGCCTCCTACGTATCAGATGCCATCCTGTTTACCCAAACCTTCAAGGCTTTGGACTTCAGTCCGAAGATGTTCATCGGCATGGCCGGGTACCTGGATCCCAGCTACCTGAGCACTGTCGGCAAAGACGGTGAGTACTTCTTTGTCCGGGCTGTCTACGGACTGGACCTTGCAACCCGGAAACCCATTGTGGCCGAGATCAACGAGCTGTACAAGCAGAAGTACGGCCGGGATATGAGCCCCAATGCGGCCAGGAGCTTTACCGCTCCCTTCGTTGTGGCTGATGCCATTAACCGGGCAGGGTCGGCTGATCCGGCAGCTATTCGCAAGGCTCTGCTGGAGACCAACATGTCAGCAGATGACCTCATCTCACCATACGACGGCGTCAGGTTCGATCCTGAGACCCATGACAACGTATTGGGTAAATCTCTCTACCTGCAAATACAAGAGGGACAGTTCCGAGTTGTTTGGCCCTTTGACCTGGCCGCTGTACCCTATGTATTTCCATTCCCAGGGTGGGAGAAATAACCCCTTATAGACGTTCCAGCATTCCCCCGGGCGGCCCGTTAAAAGCCGGCCCCCCGGGGGCCTTCTCCTGATTTGCTCAAGACAAACTACACACTAGGACAGGGGTGGTTCTCCGTGTATCTTCAACTGACTGTAGGAGGCCTGCTGCTGGGGTGCATATACGGCCTGGTCGCCATGGGACTCAGCCTCATCTATGGAGTTATGGGAATCGTAAACTTTGCCCACGGCGCCTTCGTCATGGTGGCCATGTACGCCAGCTTCTGGCTGAATAGGTTCCTCGGTTTAGATCCGGTATTGAGCAGTCCATTGGTTGCCCTGCTCATGTTCGGCTTTGGGGTAATAGTCTACCACGCAATTATCGGCAAGATTCTGGAGGGGCCGTTTTTGGCTCGCCTTCTGGTCACCTTCGGCTTAAGCATTTTCCTAATCAACTGTGCCCAGTTTCTTTGGAGCCCCGATTACCGCATGGTGGAAAACCCAATTTTTCGCGGAATCATAATGTTAGGCCCAGTTTTTGTTGAAGTTCCCAAACTCATGGCGAGCATTGGCAGCCTGATAGTCGCCGGACTGATTTATTGGTTTGTGCGGAAGACAAAAACAGGCTTGGCCATTCAGGCCATTTCCTTGGACAGAATGGCGGCCTCCCTCATGGGGATAGACATCGAGCGGCTCAACGGGTATGCCTTCGGTTTGGGATGTGCCTGTGCCGGTGCTGCAGGAGGCTTTCTAGCCGAGTTCTACTATATTTTCCCTGATGTGGGAACCATGTTCGGCTTAGTCGCCCTCGTGGCTGTAGCTCTGGGAGGATTCGGCAGTACAGAAGGAGCATTGATCGGGGCAATACTGATCGGCATCATTGAGACCGTGGGAGGCTTCATGATCGGTTCAGAGTTCAAGTATGCACTGGTATTCCTGGCATACTTGGTAATTGTTATTGTCCGGCCTCGGGGTCTCCTGGGATGGGGGGCTGACTGATGAAGGATGTTAAACGCACCAATAAGACTCTGCTGACCATTGCAGTGCTGGCAAGCTTAATCGTTCCCCTTTTCATCAAGGCTCGCTTCATGCAGCATATTTTGGTCATGGTAGTCCTATACGCCGTCCTGGGCCAAGCGTGGAACATTTTGGGAGGCTATGTGGGTCTTGTATCCATTGGCCAAGCGGCCTTCTTCGGCCTAGGCTCGTATGTGTCTTCTTATCTCCTGGTGGAGCACGGCATCAATCCCTGGGTCGGCTTTATTTTGGCAGGGCTTATTACTGCCCTCTTTGGATTCTTGATCGGACTGCCGGTAACCCGGCTCCGGGGCAGGTACTTCGCCATCGCCACCATTGCCTTGGGGCAAGTGATGAAGGTCCTTTTCGAAAACTGGGAGCGGGTGGGAGCAGCCACCGGCCTCATGCTGCCCCTGGTGAAGGAAGGACTCAGCACCTTCCAATTCCACACATCAAAGCTGCCCTATTACTACATCGGCTTGGCCATGTTGGGCATTATCATCCTGTTCATGCGGTATATGGAAAGATCCCGGCTAGGTTACTATTTCAAGGCTATCCGGGAGGATGAAGATGTAGCAACCGCTCTGGGAATTAACAAGACCGCCTACAAGCTGATCGCCATCGCCATTAGTGCAGGAATCACCGGTATGTGCGGCACGTTCCTAGCCCAGTACAGTTTGTATGTTGAACCTGAATATATGTTTAACCACAACATTTCAGTCACCATTGCTCTCATCGCAGTTTTCGGCGGAACAGGAAACATTCTCGGTCCCATTTTAGGTTCTGCCATCCTCCTTCCCATTTCCGAGTTAACCAGGGCCTGGATGGGCTCTACCGGAACCGGTATAGATATGATGATTTATGGAGCCTTTATTGTGCTGATCTGTGTCTATCAGCCCCAGGGGCTCATGGGAGTAGTGAGGAACATCCAGGCCAGAGCCAGAGCCCAAGTTCAACAGGCTAGGAGGGGCGCCAATGTCTAGTGGATCAAAACTGGTTGTCACCGGCGTAACCAAACGGTTCGGCGGATTATTAGCACTGAACGATGTCTCCTTCTCCGTGGAAAGCGGCGAGATCCTGGCCCTCATTGGACCCAATGGGGCTGGGAAGACAACCCTCTTCAACTGCCTCACAGGCTTTTTGAAGGTAGATGGCGGTACCGTTGAGTTCAACGGCCAGAACATTACCAACTGGTCTCCCAATAAGATCTGCAGCTTGGGTGTAGCCCGCACCTTTCAAGTGGTACAGGTGCTGCAGGGTATGACTGTACTGGAAAATGTGATGGTGGGAGCGTATCTTCGGAACCCCCGCACTGCCCCGGCCCGGGAAAGCGCCATTGCCGTCTTGGAAAAAGTGGGAATGCTTCAGCGGGCTGATGTATTGGCTGTAAACTTAACACTGCCGGAAAAAAAGCGGCTGGAAGTAGCCATGTCCCTTGCCACACAGCCAAAGGTACTCATGCTGGATGAATCCATGGCCGGCCTTACGCCTACAGAAGCGGCAGAGGCATCCCAGATGATTCGCTCACTGCGGGATGAAGGCCTGGCCCTCATCGTAGTAGAGCATGTCATGGAAGCTATCATGCCCATAGCTGACCGGGTCATAGTGCTGGATTCAGGTACAAAAATTGCTGAGGGGTCACCTGAGGAGATTGTCTCCAATCCCCGGGTGATATCGGCATATCTAGGTGATAAATATGCTAAACGTGTCATCAATTAATGCTGGTTACAGCGGAGTTCCCGCACTAACAGACGTATCTTTGCATATCAACCCCGGTGAGATCGTGACCATCGTGGGTTCCAACGGCGCCGGCAAGTCCACCATTGCCCGGACTATCTCAGGCCTGGTAAGGATTACTTCCGGCTCCATCACCTTCAACGGTGAGCGCATCGACCAACTGCCGCCCCACCATATAGTTGCCAGGGGTCTAGTGCATGTTCCAGAGGGAAGACATGTCTTCAGCAAGCTCACGGTTACGGAAAATCTCAAGCTGGGGGCTTATGCTACCACCTCCGAGGCGGAAATAGCCAAGCGGCTGGAGTATGTCTATGAGCTCTTCCCCATTCTAAAGGAGCGGGCCCGGCAGCAAGCCGGCAGCCTCAGCGGAGGTCAACAGCAGATGCTGGCTCTAGGTCGAGGTCTAATGGCAGACCCCAAGCTGCTCATCCTCGATGAGCCTTCCCTGGGATTGATGCCTAAGCTGGTGGAAGAGGTGTTTGAAGCCATCAGGACCATCAGCCAGACCGGTGTTACCATTCTCCTGATCGAGCAGAGGGTACTGGAAGCCCTGGAGCTCTGCAACCGGGGATATGTAATCCAGAACGGCAGAATTGTAACAGAGGGAACCGGTACGGAATTGATGGACAGCGAGATGGTCCGCAAAGCCTACCTCGGCATGTAGGCAGCATTTATCAAGCCGTATTGGGGCAAGATGCAGATATTCAAGGAGCCAGACGCACGGCAGCGTGCTCTGGCTCCTTCTTGTGGTGTGACTCTTTTATCTGTCTATCTATCGCCTCTGCAGATACTTCTCTCTGTACTCTAGGCTCAGATTACGAAGCTACCTCCGCCGCGTAGGAGGATGAGGAAATGGTATCACCCATCCCCACGGTGCTGACAGGATCCGGCACGATATGGGCAGGTATCACCAATAGATAATGGTCATCGAACTCCAAGTAACCATCGGTCAGAAGGTCTGCTGCCTGTGGGTGCTCTTCCTCCAGCTCCTTTGCCATACCCGCCAGCTGCTCAAAACCGACATCGGAGAGCTTCAATTCAGCAGCTTCCTCAAGCTGCTCCCGTCGGACATAGCCGCCGTACTTGGCCTTCATGGCGTTGACCGATGAAGCATATAGAGAGGCCTGGCGTACCTCCTCTAGAGATACCGGATACGGCTTTCTCAGGACAATCACATAGTAACCTAAGTTGTGTACATGAATCCGGTCCAGCTGCAGGTGCGCGAAGAGTTGCAACGCACCTTTGTAAAGCGAGTAGGCCCGCTCGTGCCTCTCTATCTCCTCCATTTCGGCTTCGAAGCCAAACTCCCGGAGAACCCGCTTGATCTCGTTCTCGTTGATGCCGAAACTCTTGATCTCCCGGCAGATATTCTCCAGCATTTTGGGCTCCAGCTCCGGCATTTTCATGGGAACATACTCAAAATGGATTGCTAGTTTGGGATTTTGCTCTTTGAGGGCATGTAGGTGCTGAACAGAATCAGCCATGAACTGGTCAAAGGTGCGGCCGCAGGTGTTAACAGGCTCGGCATAGTGATAGCCAGCCATGAAGGCTACATCGATGTTCTTGCCCAACTGGGGCAAATGTTCGGCCATCTGATCATCAAAGCACATCACTGAGCCCCTGGGTCTAGTGGCCAGAATTACCCGGTTAGCTCTGGGGGTAGTTACAACCTCTTCGCCGAAGCGTATGGTCTCGCCTTTGGCATACTCAAAGATCCAGTTGATCTTGGTTTCATCATCCTTCCGGACTGCTTCTGGGACAGGCAGGATCTCCAGTCCGCCGTCGGTCACTACCGGGGTGGTCACACCCTCCGCAAAGAGCTTTCCCTGCTTGGGAGAAAGCAGCGGGGTGTAGACCATAGACTGGGCTCCCAGGGCAGCCATCTGATTGGCAATAATCCCTGCCTGACCGCCCATGCTTTCCCTGGCGCCGGTAAAGTGCTCATCCAGCCAATCTAGTAGAGACAGATTTTCCAATACTATATGGAAAGACTTTCCGCCGCTGAGGCAGTCCTTGAGGATAATCAAGAGGTCTTCCTTGCTCTTAACGGTGGTGATTTGGCTGGCTGAACCGCTGGCTACCTTATCCCACGCAATGCTGGCATCCTTGGCGGCGATCTCCTCCATCAGCTCATTGGTAACGTGCACCACCGCATCTATGTTGGTATTAAAGGCGGCAAACACCCGGGCCTTAATCTGGCGCTGGCATGCCTTGCGGTTATAATCCTGCCACAAGTTCGTATGCTTCAATATGTTTCCCTCCACGTTACAGTAGTCTGGAAAACCAAAAAAGAACCATAGTCTTCCTGGTTCTTCCTTCGACAATTTCACAGTTTTCCCCTGCAATAATCAGTGCCGCCAAATTCAGACTTCGGTGACCTCTGGCAGCGGACCCTACTGAAAAATCCAAGGCACTTCCTCCCCACAGGCGGGACAGCGACCGCTGTCAGCAATAATACGGGGATTGTAGACTGTGCTCCGCTGGATGAGTAAAGAACGGCATTTGGCACAGTAGGTATCGGCAGCACCGGCTATATTTACATTGCCTAGGTAAACAAAATCCAGCCATTCCTGGGCAAGGAGACGGGCCCTTTCCATGGTGGAGATAGGGGTTGGATCAATGTCCAAGTTGTAGTTGGGAAAATATCGGGAAAAGTGCACCGGTGTATTTCGACCCAGCTGCTCCCTTACCCAGCGGACAAATCCCCGAATACTGTCATCATCGTCATTATGACCTGGGATAAGGAGATAGGTCAGCTCAATATGGCACAGATCGCCAGCGGTCTCTACATTATCCAATACCGGCTGAAGCATACCTCCACACATCTTTCCATAAAATTCCCCGCGCCACCCTTTAATATCCACATTCACCGCATCAATGCGGGCAAGAAGTTCCCGCCAAGGTTTGGGAGACATGTACCCATTGGTAACCAGGACACTGACCATGCCGGCTGCCTTAATGTGCTCGGCAGCGTCCCAAATAAACTCATACCAAATGGTGGGCTCATTGTAGGTAAAAGCCACCCCGATGCAGCGCTCCTTCTGGTACCCTTGGGCTATTTCCGCCGCCGACTGGGGTGTGAGGATATGGGCCTCCTCAACCCTTTGGGAAATTTGCCAGTTTTGACAGTACCTGCAGCGGAGATTGCAGCCGAAGGAACCTAAAGATAGGATGGTGCTTCCTGGGTAAAAGTGATATAGGGGCTTCTTCTCTATCGGGTCAAGGGCGATGGAGCTCACATTGCCGTAGCTTCGTGTCACAAGCTCTCCATCCCGGCATTCCCTTACCCGGCAAAGGCCTGCCTGCCCCGACATAAGTAAACAGCTGTTGGGGCAAAGCCGGCAGCGGACGCCCTCCCCTTCCCTGCTGTAGTAAGCTGCACTTCTTACCGGCACCTCTCTTGCCACATATCTCCCTCCCCGAAGGGTCTTCCATCAAAGGTCTGAAAGAGTCTGTCTATGTATACCGATTAACCGTAAACCGATAGAGCTCCACCGGCTCGTCAGGTCCGATTCCTGCCTTGCGCCGGGCAATATTAACCTGGACTGCAGCAGTGTTTATCCCTTCTATATCCGGCAGAAGCACCCCCACCCGGCGGCCTGACCTCACAATAACACCGAATAGCTGGGGATCTAAATCCCCTTCGTCTGCAACAGGTTCCGGTTCACCTAACACGTCAACTGAATAGGTTATCGCCCCAAGCTCATCGGGACTTACCGGCAAAAAGCGGGGATCGCCAAAGGCGGCCTGCCTCGCGTTTGATATTACCTCTTCTGCCAGATTGGAATGGACCGGCTCCAGTGTACCGATACAGCCCCTGAGACGCCCGTCCTTCTCCAATGTGACAAACACCGCTGCCCTGGAGGGCAGGTCCTTAGGCAAAGCCGTATCCTTAGGAGAAGGCGGCTGCTCTCCCCGAGCTATAGCCTCCACCGTCCGTCGGGCCAGCTCTACCAACGGATGGCGCCTCGGAGTATGACTGCCTTCTCTATTTCCATTAAGGCTGGAGATTGAAAGCCCCTTTTGATGAATGATGCAGACTCCATACCCCACGCCAAAGGGTCCTTCATAGGATAGGGGTACTGTCTTAATAGGCTTTCCGTCCCAGCAGCCCAGCATCATGACTAAAGAGCGGTAGCCGCATTCACCGGCATCTTCCAGCAGCTGAGGATCGATATTGAGTATACCCTCAATGTCTCCCTTGCCCAAAAGCTCCCAAAGGGTCCTGTCGAAGATGGGGCCGCTTTCGGAGTAACCGGCAGGGGCATCCATGGTCAATCGGTGGGAAAGGTCTCCGCTGGCAATTACCACGGCCCGCCGGCCAATTCTCTCTACTACCCGTCGAAGAACTATCCCAAACTGATACAGCTCCCGGGGCTTTAAGAAACCCATGCCCATGGGTAGGACTGGTTTTTTTACTCCGGCTTTTTCTAGATAGTACAGGGGAATCAGTGTGGCATAATCTAACTCAGGGGGGTATCCATATCGGTGCAGCATGTTCTGATCAACCCCTCGCAGGGGGTAGCTTAAGGCTTGTCCCTCATCTAAGAGGGCACTAAAGAGTTCCAGATCATTCTCTACTGTCAAGGCAACATCCGGTGCTCGAAACTGGGCGAAATCTCCCCTCAATGTGCCGATGGCCCAAATCCCGATGGCGTTGGGCAAAAGGGGACCGTGGGGGCTGATTACCACCACCACATCGGGATCCACCTCTTTGACTGCCAAGGCCAATTTCTCCATGGCCCGGCGGGTATTTTCCACCTCCAGCAGCATGTCCCCTCCTACCTCGGGAATTAACAGGGGAGGGTGGGGCGCCAATGCACCCAAGATTACCTGACCGGGACCATCCCTCTCCACCACTGCACACCTCCTTATGCGCTATACGCAGTTCTCCCCTCTCGCATCACTCTTTGATTATTTTTCCCACATATGGAGAAGTCATAGCTCCAAGGAGACCACCATAGTCCAAACGAAACTCCAGCTGGGTGCCTACCTTGATGGGACTTCGGGCCTTATCTATGGCGAGAACAGTGTGGTCGCTGGTCATCCCCAGGATTTCGATCCCTGGATCCAAAGGTATGAGACTGCCTGCGCCGATGTCCTGCCGACCTACAGCAGCTACGGCCCGCCAGTGGCAGCCCCGATCTACAGGCTTCGCCGCTTCATCAAATGCATTACAGCCTACTGGACCGTCTGGGAGACTGGGCTTTTTGGCAACCTCGATTACTTCCGCATAGAATCTGAAGGCATCCTGCCTCATGCCCGGCAGAGGATCCTTAGTCATAATATCCCAACCAAGAAGAATGCTCTCCCCAACCCGCAGATGGGCTGGATACGCAAGTTTAGGCCACTTGCCCTCAAATACCAGGCTCAGAGCACTACTGTTACCAGCAGAAAGAACCAGGCCGCTGACATATCTTCCTTCAAGGCTTCCCGCCAGCTCCTCTAGGCACTTTATCCTCTCCTGGGTGGGGACAGCTCCGGCAAAGCAGGCGAAATTAGCACCCAGCCCCCGGATCCGTACCCCTGGAAGCTTGTCCGCGGCTTCAACCACATCATTCAGCAGCTCCGGCATGATTCCCTCCCGCCGATCTCCCATTTCCACCACGGGGATCAGCTGAATCTCCCGGCTGAGGCCCATTTGCTCCACTGCCCGGGAAATTCCCACTATCCCTGGAAGAGCAGAAACCAGGATAATGTCTGCCGCTGCCGCTGCCCGGCTGCTTTCCTGGATGGTGGGACTTCGAAGGAGCATCAGGGGGGCACCGATGCCGCTTTTCCTGAGTTTTTCCAAGTTGGCCGCTCTAGAGTCGGCAATCCCCACTGCCCCAGCTGACAACATGGCCCGGGCCGCCGCCGGCAGTCCGCCAACGGCCTTGGTCACCCCAAACACATCCAGCCCCGCTTCCCGGCAGACCTTGACGAGATTGGCAGTATTCTCGTAGATAGCCCTTATATCAACGGACAACATCGGCAAACCCAAGTAACACCCCTCCCTTCAAAACCCAGTCGAAAACCCATCTGCTCTTGCCCGCGAAAACTCACTGTATTCAAGGGACAGCATCTTCCCGAACAGGCACCCGGGGTACGGTATCTACCGATTGGAAGTACCGGATGATTCCCCAGTAAATGGCCTCGGCAACCTTTTCCTGGTAACTGGGATCGGCCAGCAACCGGGCTTCCTGGGGATTGGACAAGAAGCCTGCTTCCACCACCACTGCCGGCATCCTGGCCTCCTTGAGAACCCGATAATCCCCAGCGTTGGCCTGCCTCCGGTTGGGACCTAACCGCCGGACCAATTCGGTCTGGATAGCAACGGCCAGCCTCCGGCTTTCTTCCCGGCCGGGATAGTAAAAAGTTTGGGCGCCTGCCCAGATTGACTGGGGGAAACTGTTGCAGTGAATACTGATGAACAAGTCTGCCTGGCTGCGGTTAGCTATTTCTGCCCGCTCAATCAAGTCTTGGCGTTTGCTGCCGAAGAAACTGCTTCCCGGCCCCGGCTTCACCCAGCCGTCCTCGCTTCTGGTCAGGATGGTATAAACCGCCGCTTGATTTAGTCGGTTCTGCAAGTATTTGGCAATATTGAGGACGATATCCTTCTCTAAAGTGCCGTCGGGCGCCACAGCCCCGGGATCGCTTCCCCCGTGGCCGGGATCGATGACAACTAGACGACCGGCTACTTTTTCGCTCAAAGTACCGGTCACCGACTGCAAAAGGAGGGACCGCCCTCCAGCTAAAGCGATGCATGCTCCCGCCAAGACTATGGCGCAGAGGGTGCAAAACAGTTTGTGCCGCGCGTTGCGAGTGATGAGAATAATGACTACACGCCGGGCCACTAACCTCAACTCCCAGTCTGTAGAAGTGTCAGCTAATTGCCGAACCCATCTACAGACTTATGCAGGAGCTGCCGGGATATTAGTCAAATCTTGGGTCAGACCGTAGCGGCAAAGACCCGATAGCCGCCGCCTTTAGCAATGGTTTCTACCCGGGAGTAAATGCTGGCAAGGTGTTTTTCCAAGCTGCGGGCACCTTGTTTGGTGCGGATGACAACACAGAGAAGCCCACCAGGTGCAAGATGTTCCTTGGCGGCTGCCATTAGGGGATAGACCACCTGCTTCCCCGCCCTAATAGGCGGATTGGAAGCAATCAGTGCAAAGTCTTTTTCTGGAACTACCGAAAAGCCGTCTCCCTGGCGTATATCTATATTGGCAGCACCGTTGAGCCGAGCGTTGATGGCTGCAACTTCAACGGCCCGTTGGTTTATGTCCACCATCACAACTTCTAGATTGGGCTCTTCCTTTGCCGCAACGATCCCTACCGGCCCGTAGCCGCAGCCCAGATCCAGCATCCGGCCCTCTGGGGGCAAAGGCAGGGCTTCAATCAAGAGCCGGGTCCCTTGATCCACCCGGGAACGGGAAAAGACACCGGCCTCGGTAATAAACTGATACTCCTTCCCCCGGAGCTTGGCCGTTATCTTATGGGCTGCAGATTTGGAGGTAGGCTGGGACGTAAAATAATGCTCATTACCCATAGCTAATTCCCTTCTGACGATGCGGCATCCACCGCCGGCTCAAAGAGCTCCTCATCGCCGGCAAACAGAGAGCGGCCCAGCCGAGAATCATAGGGGGTCCATCTTTCTCCCCGCCCGGCAGCCGCCAGGATCTCCGCAAATTTGCTTACTTCACTGTCCAAGTTGTCACAATGGTGCAGGATACAGGCTTCCAGGGTCTGGGGCTCCTTTGGCGATCCCCACTCCAGCTGACCGTGATGACTGAGGAGCATGTGCCGTAAACGCAGGGCCTTTTCTTCAGGGAACCCGCGGATACCGGCAATTGCCTCGGCAACGATATCATGGCCGATCACCAGATGTCCAACAAGCCGGCCGATATCGGTGATCTCGATGCCGGCCCTGACTTCATATTCCTGAACTTTGCCGATATCATGGAGCAGAGCCCCGGTAATCAAGAGGTCTCGATCAACCTCAGGATACAAGGCAGCAACCCTTTCACAAAGCCGTACTACATTCAGAGTATGTTCCAACAGCCCTCCAATATATGCTTGGTGCATGGAGCGGGCTGCAGGCGCCCAGCTAAAGGCCTTGAGAAAATCAGGGACAAAGATAGCCTCCAGCAAAGAACGGCAATCTTCATCAGCAATCTCCCCGATGACCTCCTCCAGCTCCGCCAGCATCAGCTCTCGGCTGCGCTTAGAAGAAGGCAGAAAATCCTCGGGCGAATATTCTCCAGGCAGGGGCTTCATCACCGATCTGCACACTACCTGCAGAGTATCCCGGTAGACTGTCACCCTTCCCTCCACCTCGACCACATCGCCGGTGGCGATTTGTGCAGCCAGTTCCTCTCCCTGCTCCCAAACAATTCCCCTGATCTCACCTGTCTTATCCGCCAAATGCATCAGCAGGAAACGTCCCGGCTTAGATGAAAAGGGAATCAACTCCTTGCGGGTGATGAGATAATGTCCCCGCACCAGAGCTCCCTCGGTCATGTCTTTAATCTGCATCTTCACTCTCCTATCAAGGGCCCTGCCCGCCCCAAGCTTCGCCGTAGGTTACCCTAAAGCAGAGGCCCCAATACACTTCGTGCTCCTCTACAAACTCTGGAGCACCCCCATCAGCCGCACTAGACTTTGCAGGTCCCGGGAATTGTGCAAAAGAATATCCTCCAAGAGGGCCGGTTCCTGGTACATGACAAACTGATAATAAAGTTCCGGAATCATATAGCCGGGAACATCATCCGGCCGGTAGGTATCCAGGATGTATGCTTCCACTGTGGTCAACCGGCAGTTGGGAAGCAAATCCCGATATTGCTGCCGCACATGCCGCAATAGGTCTATATGCAGCCTGGGAGCTGGGCTTTCGCCGAAATAATAACAAAAACGGCTCCTTAGAAAAGGTTCATCAAAGGTAAGGCCGTTATAGGACACCCATACCGGCCGCTTGCTCAAAATGCTAAAGGCGGCCCTCAAGACCCCCTCTTCCTCTTCAAAGCTTCTGGCAAGGAGCTGCTTGAGGCAGAGTTTCCCTCCCTCAAGGTAAATCAAACCTATGAGAAAAAGGGGCTGCGTCCCGCAAAGACCAGTGGTCTCTAAGTCAAGAAAAACAAACTCCTCCGGTGAAAACAGTGCAGCCGCGTCCCAATCGGAGGCCCCGCAGCGGGATAGCTGACCTCCATCCCGGGCCTCAATGGCCTTAAGCACCTGGGCTGCTTCCCTGCCGAACCTCTGGTGATCCAAAAGGTCAGTCAGCCAGACTATCCCCGCCTCCCGGAGCCTAGCCTCTGTCTTGGGTCCGATGCCCCTTACCAGCTGCAGCTGCCGCTGGAGCCGCTCAGGCTGCCCCATAAGGGGTGGAAAGTCTAAAGCCAGGTCCTCTTGAATCAGGTAGTAGGTAGAGTCCCCGGCCCTCTCTTCGGTGCCTCCCAAAAAGTCAGAGGCAAGTTCCGGCGCCGGCGCTTCCCTGGTGCCGGGCATGGACAGCTCATACTCACCTGCAGCCCGGCGCTCCCGCAGCCGGCGGCTTAAACTGAGTGCCAAAGGACTTCCCCCCTCCTGACTCACCCATGGTGTGCTGCTCATCCACCTATTACACCATCAATCACCGGCCGCCCGCTGTTTTTCCAGCCGCTTCAGCTCTTCCTTGGCCGCTTCCAGGCTGGGATCTAAATCCAAGGCCTTCTTAAACTGCTCTTCAGCGGAGGCCCAGCGATCTTGGGCAGCATATGCCATCCCCAAATGATAATGGACCAATGCCCTATCCCAAGGCCGCTCAGTTTCCCCCATCAACTCCAAGGCTGCGGTAAGCTCCTCAACGGCCTTTTGGTATTCACCCAGCTGGTAATATCCCCAGCCGAGGGTGTCCCGAAAGGCGCCATTGGACGGAGAAAGCTCTACCGCCTTCTTCGCCATGTCAAGTGCCTTATCGAGGTAAATGCCGTTATCGATATAGATAAAGGCCAGGTTGTTGTATCCCAAGGGGTCGTCGGGGGCCAGCATGATCACCTGTTCAAATTCGGCAATGGCCCCTGCCTCATCTCCGATCCCGACATAGGCATACCCCAGATTGGAATGGGCAGCGACGTTATATGGGTCAATTGCTACTACCTTTTCATATTCCTTGACTGCCGCTTCCCAATTGCGGGAGGCCAAGAAAGCTGCTCCCTTGGCCAAGGAAGTACGCAGGATCTCGAATTCTTCCACATAAAACAGCTCATCTGGAAGGGAAACGTTAAATTTGAGGTCGGAAAACTTCTGGGTTACCTCCAGCCCATTATCCCAGACGCTGACTTTTTTGGGAAACCAAGTACCCCCATCATACCGGTGGAGGTCAAAGACCATTACCGCACGATTGGCACCCCTGTCGATTATTTCACCGGTCAAGTTGATCAGGTGCCCCTGTGTATCCTCCTCCCAATCGGTGGCCCGAAACTCGATGGAAAACAGGGGAGTATCGAGATTGGTTACCCTAAGGGGCAGCCAGCTTTGGGCATCTACCCAAAACATCGCCTTCCCCCACAGTAGATCCTCGGAGCCTTCAGGCCGGACCTGGACCATGTAAACCTTGCGGCCCAAATACTCCTTCTCTCCCAAGAGATCTCCATCATGGGTCTCATACAGCTGGGTAAAAGCAGCAAGAGCCAGATCAGTAATTAGGGGAAAACCTATCTCCGACGGGTCATGGGCAATCCTGGGCTTGGTTGAGTTAGGCATATAATAGGCAACCAGTTGCCCATCGGTGATGATGGTTGTGGGAATAACGGGATTATCGGTCTGGCAGTCCAGCCGCATCTTTTCCCACTCCCTGATTTTCAAATCCCCTGTCACCGACACGCTGACTCCATCCTGCCGAATCAGCACAGTTACCCTGCCCGTCAAGTCTTGAGCACCGCTGAACTGGGCAGCCATGTTCCGCAGTATGCCGTTGCCGTCTAAGCCAACGTGGCCTTCCTTGGCCAAGACACTGCCCACATCTAAGACCGCCGCGGTAATTAGTACTAGACAGGTCATGGCAAGCTTTAACCACCGCTTCCGTCTGGTAAAGGCCCGCAATTCCTCATCTCCCCCGCTTGTGGATTTCCCCGCGTTCAAGCAATCATTCCTTAGGCCTGCTATCTAGTCCTAAGATCAGCCACCGAACTTAGCACATAATCGGGCTCAATTTCCGAAGCCTCCAAGGTCTTCTGATCTGTGACGCCGGACATGACCAAGGCTGTGGCCAAGCCGAAGTTATTGCCCATTAGAATATCTGTCTCAATCCGGTCTCCCACCATCAAACACCGCTCCGGGGGAAGCTTCAGCAGATCCAATGCTACTTTAAGGGTCATGGAGTTGGGCTTACCCACAATAAGCTCCACCTTCTTGCCCGATGTGCCTTCCACAGCGCCAATGATCCCGCCGGCATCGGGTATCTCGCCGCCCTCTACGGGACAGGTGCGGTCGCCGTTGGTGGCAATCAGCCGCGCTCCCTTTTTGACACACTGCAAAGCCCGGTTAAGCTTCTGGTAGTCAAATGTCCGGTCAAAGGCCAGGACCACATAATCCACGTGGTAATCGACCTTCTCCGGCTCCAGTATGTATCTAACTCCAGCCTCATCAAGATCATCTAAAAGTGCCTGTTCGCCGATAACATAGCAAAGGCAGTCCGGCGCTTCCCGGCGCAAGTACTGTGCTAACACAAAGGATGAGTTGATCACACTGCTGACATCCGTGGGAATGCCCAGGCGGGTGAGCTTGGCGGCATAGTCATAACGGGTCTCAATGGGCTTATTGGATAAAAAGACTACACCCCGGCCGGCTGCCCGAAGCTCCTCAATGACTCGGTCGGCGCCGGGAATCAGTTTTTTCCCCAAGTAAATGGTTCCATCTAAATCGAAGATATACCCATCATATAACGGCATCTGGTTCAATCTCAGCGACATCCTTTCCGGTTTCTTCTTGTGGCAGATTTACTTCTCTGCATTCCCTCTTCCCTTTAGTCCATCCCACAGTTCAATCCTGCTGGTGGATACACCAACAGCCGAGGCCTGAAGAACTGCATCTATATCGGCCCAAGTCTCCACCAAACCCCCAGCGATGATAGGAGGCATTTCACCTACCGGCAGCCGATCCGCCAGATGGGGCAAGACTAGAGCCGGCAAAATCTCAACGGCATCGGGTTTGGCCGAACCCATCATGGTCAGCCCGGTCTTTACCCCTTCTGAATCAAGGGCGAACAAGCGCTGAACTGCCAAGAGCCCCACATCCTTGGCCGCCCGGATCAAGTGGTTCCGGGTAGTGACAATTCCATCCAGCGGCAGGGTCTTGGCAAGGTACTCAACTCCAGCCGCATCTTTTCCCACACCGGAAATCAAATCAATATGCAAAAAAACCAAACTCCCCGGCACATCCTTGATGGCAGAAACCATGGAACCCAGCTCTAGAAGGGTCCCTCCCAAGATAAAAAACACCTGCATTCCCCGATCGATTGCGAGGCTGACTGTCTTGGGGTCCCGGATTCCTGCAATGACCGGATTGCGGGCGAGCTTTTCAAGCAGCGGCGATACCCTTGGATGCTTCAACACCAAAAACCTCCCTCTGGCCTATCCCCCCTTAGATGGTTCCCCTCTAGCTGGGCATTTTCCTTTCCCAGTCCATATGTATTCAAATCCCGCCAACTATAATGGTTTTCGTCTCAGTCACCACCGCATCCACCGGCATATCATGCTCAGATCGGGGAAGCTCCTCCAAGAGCTGAAGGTCAAAGCAAATACCGACTTTCCAAGCTCCGGCGGCTTTCCCCGCAAGGAACCTGTCATAGTACCCGCCCCCGTAGCCGATGCGGTTGCCCCTTCGGTCAAAGGCAACCCCGGGAACTACCACAACATCTACACTACCCGGGGAAATCGGCTCACCTTCCCGCCTTGGTTCATAGATCCCCCAATGGCCCGGCCTTGCCTCATCCCGGCTGCGGATAGGGTAAAAGACAAGCTCCTTGGTCCTTGGCAGGGTAACAGGAGCTGCTACTTCCTTGCCTAGGACCAAGGCCTGTTCCAAGAAAAGCCAGGTATCGACTTCGCTGCCGAAGGCCAAAAAAAGCATCAGCCGGCGGGCAGCAGCCACCTTGGGCAGAGCAAAAAACCGATCCCGGATCACTAGGCTGCGCTGCCGCCGCTCATCCTCGGTCAGCCTGTCCCTGGCAGCTAAGATTTGCTTCCTGATGGCTTTCTTATCTTCCAGCATCATCCATCATTCCTGCCGGCAGATTTCCAAGGGAAGGCCCTCCATTTACTCCATGGATCTTCAGGCAGCTCCCATTAACGGGGCCAGACAATAGATACTGATAAGCGCTCCTCCGTCAGCTGCTCCTCTAGACAGCGCTCCACATCCTCCACCTTAAGCTGCTGGAGTATATCTAGGTATGAAAACAAAGAACTGCCCCGAAATCTGGTTGAGACGAAATTATTGGCAATGAAATCTAGGGAGTTAAGAGCATAGAGAAAACCACCTATTGATTTTCTTTTTTGCCTCTGAAACTCCTCCTGTGTTATACCGTTTTCCCTGG
>JAAYHH010000191.1 GCA_012735435.1 Bacillota bacterium
ATATTTTGGTGGTGCCGGAGTTTATCGGTGCCCACCTTGCTGCCCATAATGAACCGCAAGTAGTTGCTGTTGGTCCCGTTGTCCATACCGATAATATTGATGATCCTTACTCGGCATCATTTAAGATCACCGATGTTTCCCGGGCTTTTTTCGCAACCGGCAATGCGTCGGTTGCCAAGGAGCATCTGTTGGAGGCGGGGTTGTTTGATGAAGCCTTCAATCAATACGGGTGGGAAGATCTGGAGCTGGGCCACAGACTTCGCAAACTGGGCCTTCGCAAGGTGAAGGTCCCGGAAGCCGTGGGATATCACTACAAGGAGCGGCTGAAGGTGGCCTCCCTTCCCCGGCACCGCCAGCGGGAGCGGGAGCGGGGCAGGATGGCGGTGCTCTTTGTGGAGCGGGATCCCACCTGGGCAACCCGTCTGCAGGTGGAAATGAGCCCCATCATGTTCGGATTGGATAGGCTCCTCAGCATCGGCAATTGGCCCAATAGAGAAGGAACTCTGCGTCTCTTGCAGACCCTTGAGGATAAGGGCTGGCTTCTGCTTGTTCGGATTTTGGTTCGGCTGATCACCCATCATGATTATATGGAGGGTATGCGGGAGGCCTTAAGGGAAAGAAGGCTTTCAACGAGCAGGTAGCTTTCCGACAACCGAGCTAAGGGAAGGGGAGAAAGATGGAGAGGATACTGGTCACCGGCGGTGCTGGTTTTATCGGATCACATATCGCCGATGCTTTGCTGGCGGAAGGGTACAGGGTGGGAATCGTTGATGACCTTTCCACCGGCAAGTGGGAAAATGTTCCGTCAGAAGCCGCATTCTATCAGCGCGATATTTGCTCACCGGAACTGGAAGCGGTGTTTGCCGATTTTAAGCCGAACAAGATCATCCATGCCGCTGCCCAGGTACGGGTTACCACTTCTTAAAAGGCACCGGAGTTTGATGCCCGGGTCAATATTCTTGGCAGCCTGCAGGTTTTGGAGCTGGCCCGCCGCTTCGGCTGCAGCCGCATCATCTACTCTTCATCGGCGGCTGTCTATGGAAATCCTCAATACTTGCCGGTAGATGAGGGCCATCCTCTAAACCCTATTTCTCCCTATGGGATCAGCAAGCACACAGTGGAACACTACCTTTATATGTACCACCAGCTTTATGGGTTAGATTATGTGGTGCTGCGTTATTCCAATGTCTACGGCCCCCGGCAGGACAGCAGCGGCGAAGGGGGAGTAGTCGCCATTTTTGCTGACCGTTTGCTGGCAGGCAAGCCGCCTGTTATTTACGGCGACGGCTGTCAGACTAGGGATTTCATCTATGTCAAGGATGTTGCCCGGGCCAATGTCTTGGCGCTAACACTGGGCAGCGGTCGCATCCTTAACGTGAGCAGCCAAACCGAGACCTCTGTCAATGAGCTGCTGGGACTCCTGCGAGGGGAAACTGGCTACAGCGGTGAGGTTATATATGAAGACGCGCGGCCGGGAGAGATCAGCCGCAGCTTCTTATCTAACTGTGAACTTAGAAAGGTGTTCAACTGGAAGCCGGAAGTTGATTTGCGAAGCGGGCTGCGGGAAACGGTGTCGGAGTTTAGAAAAACTGGAAGAAATCCCTCAAAGGGAGAGGGTTAGTCCCTGGCGAAGTTTACTAGAAGGGGTGTGCTGTCCTCAAGGGGAAGAAGGTGGAAGATATGGCTGTAAAGGCGGAAGAACTGGTCAAAGCGTACCACGGAAGAAAAGTGGTGGATAAAGTCAGTCTTGAGGTTAATCAAGGAGAAGTAGTAGGGCTATTGGGCCCCAACGGCGCAGGAAAGACCACCACCTTCTATATGATAGTCGGTTTAGAAAGGCCCGATGGAGGGCGGATTTATCTCAACGGCGAAGACATAACCTCTTTACCCATGCATCGGCGAGCCCAGAAGGGTTTGGGCTATCTTCCCCAGGAAGCATCAGTATTTCGCAAGTTGTCTGTAGAGGACAATATTAAAGCTGTCCTGCAGCTGATGGACCTGACTACGGCAGAGCAGAAACAGCGGCTTGAACAGCTGCTTCACGAATTTGACTTGGAACGGGTTCGCCACAGCAAGGCCTTTATGCTTTCCGGTGGGGAGCGAAGGCGCACCGAGATCGCCCGGGCTTTGGCGACAAAACCGGCAGTCCTGCTTCTAGATGAACCCTTTGCGGGGGTAGACCCAATTGCTGTGGCCGATCTGCAAAACATCATCGCCCATCTAAAGAGCCAGGACCTAGGAATTTTGATTACCGATCATAATGTCAGGGAGACCCTATCCATCACCGATCGGGCCTATATAATGCACGAAGGGAAAATCTTGGTTTCTGGCTCTTCGACAGATATCGCCAATGATGAAACAGCCCGCAAGTTCTATCTGGGAGAGCGGTTTAGTCTATGAGAATTCTCGATCGCTATGTAGCACGCGAGATGCTCGCTCCGATGTTTTTTGGCATATGTGCTTTTACCAGCCTGTTTGTGGGAACGGATCTGTTGCGTTTGGTTACCGTGGCAATGGAGCTGGGCGCTCCCCTGACCACCGTTGGCAAGCTATTCGTTTTAAGACTGCCTCAAATAGTGGTATGGACCTTTCCCATGGCGGTGCTGCTTTCAGTACTGCTGGCTTTAAGTAGACTTTCGGCCAACAGTGAAATTGTAGCTATGAAGGCAGGAGGATTGAGTTTCTATCGAATTGCTCTGCCTGCCCTGGTAATCGGCATTTTGATGACATGTGCTACCCTAGCCATCAATGAGCTGGTGGTGCCTGTTGCCAATGCCGAGTACACTTTGACCTGGATGGAGATGCGGGGACAAACCTTGCCCCGGATAACTAGGAATGTTATCCTTAGAAGGTACAGCGGGAATGTGCTGAGCTGGTTTTTATATGCGGCGCGGTTTGACAGCCAGCTCCAAGTAATGGAAGATGTGACCATTGTCACTTTGAAAAACGGCCGACCAGAGGAGATCACCTATGCTCCTCGGATTGTTTGGGATGAGACCGGCTGGTTTATGGAAGACGGTGTGAGCCATTTCTATGATGGCAGTGGAGGAACTGTTACCATGCGGTTTGCTGGGGGCCGGCAGCCGGTGGATATCGGTCAGAAACCCCGGGAGATAATAGCGTCACAGAAAAATCCAGATGAGATGAATATCAGAGAGCTGGCCCGTCATATAGAGATCTTGAGGTCTCAAGGTGCCGAAACCCAAAAACTAGAGGTTGACTGGCACCTCAAATGGGCGATCCCAACAGCCAGCATCGTATTTGCTTTAGTAGGTGCACCTTTGGGTCTTCAGTCCCATAGGTCGGCTTCTTCCGTTGGTTTTGGACTGAGCATCATCGTTATTTTCATCTATTATGTAATTATGACCTTGGGCTCGGCCCTGGCGCAGGGTGGATATTTGCCCCCGATGCTGGGCGCCTGGCTGCAGAATTTAATTCTAGGAATACTGGGTATTTATCTTATGAGGCGAGCTGCCAGCCGGTAAATCCATCAAGCTGCTGCAGGTTCCGCCGGATCTTCTCAGGCGAGGGGTGGTGAGAGAGATGTATGGAGTGACGCTGATAGCGGTACTGGGCCTTGTAGGTGGCATCATCGCTTACATAGGCGACAGAATCGGCATGAAAGTGGGCCGCAGCCGCCTTAGCCTATTCGGCTTGCGTCCTAAGCATACATCGGTGATTGTCACCATCTGTACTGGAGTCATCATTGCCGGAGCCTCAATTGCAGCCCTTACCATCGCCTCCCAGGACGTGCGGACTGCTTTGTTCCACATGAAAGAGATTAAGGAAGCGCTGGCAACCAGCGAGGCTTTATATCAAAGTACTAAAGCCCAGCTGGATGAGGTTGAGCTTCAGCTCATGGAACAGGAAAAGCAGGCAGCTGAACTTACCCTCCAGATTCAGGAGAAAACAAGAATGTACGCGGAGCTAGATGAGCAGCTGCAGACGGTGGTCCTTCAGCGGGACGCAGCTCAGCAGGAGTTGAACGATGCCCGCACGGCATTAGAAGACATTACACAGCGCTATGAAGCTGCTAAGCTCCAGTATGAACAGGCATTAAGTGATTTAGAGAGGGCAAAATCAGAACTAAACACCACCCGGACTCAGCTTGAGGAGGCCATCACCCAACTTGCCCGGGAAGAGAAGCGCTATGACAATATGAAGCAAATCAATGAGCGGCTGGATGCCCGGATCAGAGAGCTGCAGGAGACCGAAGAACGGATGCGGCAGCAGATGGCCATACTGTCCGAGGAGTACGAAAGCTATATCCGCCGCCAGGAAGGCATCATCATGGAGGCTACCAGGCGGCTGCAGGAGATTCAGCAGGGGGATTTCGCGTTCCAGAGCGGCGAGATCCTACTAGCCACTATAATCGACGCCGGCATGACGGTAGATCAAGTGCGGTCAGAGCTACTGACCTTCCTGCGGCAGGTGGATCGGCTCGCTCTCGAGCGGGGGGCCAGCATCGACGGCAAATCTAGTGCCGTCAAGGTGCAGTCGGAGGAGCATTTCAACCAAGTAGTAGAAGCACTGGCCCAGCAGAATGACAAATTCGTGGTTCGGGCCGTCTCCATCAGCAACACCTTGGTGGGCGATCCGGTGATCGTAAGGCTGGTATACTTCCCCAATCGGTTGATCTACCGGAAAGGGGATATTGTAAGTTCCACTGTTGTGACAACCAAGTTTCCAGCCGATATCGAGGCTGCACTGCTAGAGCTGCTGCAGGAGGTAAGCGTTATCGGGTTGGAGCAGGG